>JAHIUL010000207.1 GCA_018817195.1 Candidatus Margulisiibacteriota bacterium | reverse complement strand
TAATTGGAATTCCTTTTTCATATTTACCCGGATAACCCCCAGAAGCTAAGACAATACAAACAGCAGCGCGACGGTCCCATTCAATTAATTTATTATCTAATTTTCCATCAACAACTGCCTGAAAAACTGGCACAATATCAGTTTTCATTCGCATCATAATAGGTTGGGTTTCTGGATCGCCAAAACGGGCGTTAAACTCTAAAACCATTGGTCCTTTTTTAGTGACCATAATGCCAGCGTAGATAACTCCTTTGTAAGTAATGCCTTCCTGCTGCATGCCACCAACAAAAGGCTTGAGCACATCAAGATTAATCTCTTCCATTAATTGTTCTGTCACAATCGGCGCTGGTGAATAAGCCCCCATTCCACCGGTGTTTGGTCCCTCATCATTGTCAAAAGCACGTTTGTGGTCCTGCGATGACGCTAACGGCACAACTGATTTGCCGTCAGTTAAAGCAATAATAGAAGCTTCCTCTCCTACTAAACATTCTTCAATCACTACTTTGTTGCCAGCTTCACCAAATTGCTTTTCGCTCATCATAGATTTAACTGCCGCAATCGCTTCTTCTGTCTTTGAACAAACAATTACACCTTTACCAGCAGCCAAACCATCAGCTTTAACTACAATTGGTGCGCCAATTTCATTAATATAATTAATTGCCTCAGCTTCATTGTCAAAAATTCCTGCCTGAGCTGTTGGAATATCGTATTTAATCATGAATTCTTTGGAAAAAACCTTGCTACCTTCAATTTGCGCGGCTTTTTTGTTTGGACCAAAGACTTTAAGCCCGACTTTTTCAAATTCATCCACAATTCCTGCTACTAGTGGAATTTCTGGACCAACTACAGTTAAATCAATTTTGTTGTCCAGGGCGAATTTCTTTAAGCCGGCAACATCATCTGCTTTGATGTTAACGTTTTCTGCCAACTCCGCTGTCCCAGCATTCCCCGGCGCACAATAAATCTTATCCGCCTTCGGACTTTGCGAAATCTTCCAAACAAGAGCATGTTCACGACCACCTGAACCTACTACTAATATTTTCATCTCTTTCCCTCACTTTCTCTAATGTCAATTAACAAAAGCTGTGCGTTCTCGAAGCCATTCCATTCATTGGTTTCTAAATGATAAACAACATCATAATCAGTTTCAAATAATAGCCGCCCGGCTAACTCGCCTAAACCAAAACCAATCATCTCCAAAGCAGTTGTGCCATTATCTAATCTCAATTTTAAGTGCCTGGATGTCTTGCCAACCTGCCGCATATCAGTGATTTTGAAATTACGGCTCAAAAACGTCGGCCTGGGATTAGCTTCGCCGTGCGGGTCCAAAATTTCCAGTTCTTTAATAAAGTTTAAGCTAATCTGTTTTGGCTCTAATTCTAAATCAAGGCGCACAATTGGTTTTAAGGCTTCTGCTGGGATACGTTTATTAGCTTCTTCTTTTACCCGAGTGCTAAAAGCTGGCAAATTTCCTGCCTTAATTTCAAATCCAGCTGCTCCGCTGTGGCCGCCAAAATCAGTAAAAAGATCGCGGCAGGTATCAAGGATTTCAAAAATATTAATACCCTCAATTGAGCGGGCAGAACCACGCCCCACTCCATCAGTTACGCTAACTAAAACAGTTGGCCTGACATAACGATCAACAATTTGTGATGCAACAATGCCAATCACCCCTGGATGCCAATTTTGCCCGGATAACATTACCAGCTTATTCTGGGAAACATACTCATCACTTAATTGGCTAAAAACTTCTTCCTTAATATCAGAGCCAATGCCCTGGCGATCTGTATTAATCTTATGAAGTTCAGCAGATAATTGCTCAGCCTTAGCTACATCATCAGTCAGCATTAAATCAACTGCTTTTGAAGCATGTTTTAAGCGGCCAGCTGCGTTAATTCTAGGAGCTAACCCAAAATAGATATGATTAACTGATACACGGCCATTAACTCCAGCTACCTGTTTTAAATATTTGATGCCCAAACGTTTGCCTTCGCTCAGCAAACCCAATCCAGCCATAGCAATAATGCGGTTTTCTTCGGTCAATGGAACGACATCAGAAATTGTGCCAAGAGAAGCCAAATCAAAAAGAGAAGTTAAAAATTTGCTGTCCTTAATGCCGCTAATTCGAAGCAGCACCCAGACAAATTTAAACGCCACCCCTGCCCCGGATAAATTTCTGGATGGATGATTGCCTTCAATTAATTTTGGATTAACAATTGCATAGGCTGGCGGAGTTTCTTTTGGCACATTGTGGTGATCAGTAATAATTACATCAATTCCCAAACTGTTAGCGTATTTAACTTCTGCAACATTAGATATGCCGCAGTCAACAGTAATAATTAACTTTGCCCCCTGCTCTGCAATTTGTTTAATTGCCTCAGTTGACATACCGTAACCTTCATCATAGCGGTGCGGTATATAATATGTAGCAGGAATACCCAAAAACTTAAGGGTGTGAAGTAAGATTGCTGTACCAGTTACACCATCAACATCATAATCGCCAAAAACTACTATTTGCTCTCCTTTTTCCTTGGCCTGCAGCACCCTTTTAGCCCCCTCAGCAATATTAGGTATTTCCATAGGGTCACGCAGATTTGCTAAACGAGGTTTGAGAAAAACAGCAGCATCTTCAACTGAGTTTATCCCGCGGTTGATTAGGACCTGAGCTGTTGCTGGGGAAATTTTTAATTCCTGGGCAAGACTTTGGGCCAGAGAATGGTTTGGTTTATAAAGCTGCCACTTCTTTATCACGCTTTTTTAATTAACATTAACTTTTGACCGTATTCAACTGGCTGGCCGTTTTCAACTAAAATCTTAACGATCTTGCCGGAGGCTTCCGCTTCAATTTCATTAAAAAGCTTCATCGCTTCAATAATACAAACAACTTTTCCAGAAGAAACAGCTGCGCCAACCTCAATAAAAGCAGGCGCCTCTGGTGACGGGGAGCGATAAAAAGTGCCAACCATAGGAGATGTTATGGCAATTAGCCCTTCTTCTTCAGATGTATCTGGAACTTCCGTTTTAGCTGCCGGCGCTGGGGCCGCTGCCTGGACAATAGCTGGGGAAGCAGAAATATTACCAGCTGCATCGCGGCGCACTTCGTACTTCACACCATTTTCTTCAACTGACAAACCAGAGATTTCCTCTTCTTTCACAACCTGGATTAATTTCTTAACTAAATCCCAATTAACCATCTCTTACCTCCAGCTTAAGCTCTGCCTAAATATTTTCCATCAGCAGTGCCGACCTTCAAAATATCGCCAACATTAACAAAAAACGGCACCTGGACAACCACGCCTGTTTCCATCGTAGCTGGTTTGCCGCCTGAAACTGTATCGCCTTTAAAGCCAGGCGCAGT
>JAHIUL010000206.1 GCA_018817195.1 Candidatus Margulisiibacteriota bacterium | reverse complement strand
TTTCCGCGCCTGAGAGGCTAAAGGATAAAATTTTGACCAAAAATGCCATTGAAGCAAAAAGCAAAGAGGCGACAAGAGTTGTTGCCAGGGCTTTGATAGAATGCGAACGCATCAAGCTTTAACTTCTGCGGCTGCCAATCTTTGGGTGCCAAACCTGGTTGAGATCACAGCGCCAAAAGCCCAGAAAAATAAGACCAAGCTTACTAACCAGCCGACAAAAGGAACCATGCCGATTAGTTTTAAAATAACCAGACCAATGACAAAAGACCAGATTAAAGCGGCATTTGGCCGGCCCAGCCTGGCCAGCAGGCTGTGCCCAATAACCACGCTGGCAAAAATGCCAGCGATATATATGGCAAAAATATAAAGGAAGAACAAAATTATGCCAAGAGGAATGCCAATTACAGTAACCAAAAGGATAACAACTATTATGGGCAATAAAATCAAGGCAAGTATGCCCCAGCCCAAACTGCGCCAGAACTTATCAGTCATTTTGTTGGCCACTGTCTTAATCTGGTCTGGAAAAAAGACAACTGCCAAAATACCCAGCAGCAGCATGGATAAAAATCCCACTATCTGCTTGGCGATCAATGCTTTGGCAAAAAACTGAGCGATCCTGCGGCTTTGTTTGGGTTGGGCAAAAGAAGTTACAGCCCCAACAACCCTGGCGCGGTCGGAAATAGACAACTTGCCAACTGTATGGTCAATTTTACCTTTAACCAGCGCGCTCGGAGCTAAAACAACTTCGCCGCCGCCAATTCTTAAGTCGCGGTAAATTTTGCCGGCAATATCCAGTTGTCCGCCAGCGACAAAAGCATCTTTGCCAATGCGCGCCCGTTCATGCAAAAACAGTTTGCCTGCGGCAACCAGCAAATCATGTTTTGACACGCCGCTGATAAAAACCTCGCCCCCGCCCACAAATATGTTCCTGGCGTCCCCGCGCATATCAACCTGCGCGCCAATGGCAAACACATCGCCCTCAACACTCCCGCGAATTAACAAAGTATCGGCCAAAACTAATAGATCGCCTTTAACTACGCCATCAACAGTAACCCGTTCGCCAATGGCCAGCAGGTTATCATTAATAATGGTATCTGAAGGAATATATATTTTTTCGCCGGTTTTGATATACAGGGCTGAAGCAGATAAAGAAAAAATACTAATTAGCACAAGCAGGAGCAAAGCAAGTTTTTTGAACATAGCTGGCCTCCTTATTAAAACTCTGGCAAGACCCTTGGTTTTTTACCAAAAACTGATTCAAAAATCTCTGGATAACGATCTTTGCCGCCAATCAACATCATAGAGAGCGGCATAACTTCTTTTGCCAACTCAGTCATTTTAACACTAATCTGCTGAATATCCCATTGGGCATGTTTGTCTTCGCGCAATCTGGAAATATGGTAAAGCTCCCGCGTGTTCGTTTTAATCAAAACCCTGCGGCGATGCGCGTTAGTCAAAACATACTGCGCGGCCAAAGAATTTTTAATCGCAATCTTAGCAAAAGCTTTATTAGTGATGTTTATGATTTGATTGAATTGGTCCTCCATCCCTGTCTTTTTGACCCCATCTGGAATCGTCACCCCAAGCTTGGGCTCATAGGGTTGAACTGTAATTGTGGCCATGCGATGCCTTTTCAACTGGCCAAAACAAGCAGCAGACACAATTAAATCATAAGTCAAATCAACATATTCAAATTCCCTTAAGGGGCGGTCATAAAATTCTGCATATTTAAAAGAAGTCTTAATTAATTCCTTCTTCTCCAACTCTGTCATCTTCTTTGCTTTGCTCAAACACTTCTTATACGGCAAATTAGTTGAACTATGCAGTAATGCAGCTAATAACTTATTATCAGCATCCTTAGAACTATCAGCTAAGACAACTTCTTCCTTCCCCTTCCCGCTCTTCTTCCCAAGTTCTCCGTTCTTTGTTCTAAGCTCTAAGTATGTTTTTTCATCAAACTCATTCGCCTGGGTAAACAAAATAATTGACGGCGCAATTTTTTCCACTAATTTATACATCTGGCTGCCGATTTGCCTGACTTCAGCTAAAGGATTAGAAGCAAACCTGCGAAAAAGAAATTCAAGGTTTCTAGCATTAATTGTCTGACCCACTTGTCCTAAAGTAGCTAACGAAGTTATATATCGCGCATCTTCAGGCTCAATGCCCTTGCCTACCATTTCCTGGTAAAAAGCATTTTGTTTATTGATTGTATCAACAAAAACTTTTTCCAGGTCACTACCTTTAATTTCTTCTGGAATTAAATAATTATCTTCAAGTTTTTGATAACGTTGAGATTTTTCTGTATAAGCGCATAATCTAAACTTCTCAATCTCTTCCATAGCTAAACGCGAAACTTCCAGCAGATCAAAATTAAAAACTGCATGCTCAGCAATAGAATGATGTCCCATTTTAAAGATAATAGCAGAATTAGATTTACGGGCTTTTTCTACTTCCTGCCTGGCAATTTTGCGCAATTCATTAATTGGCCTGGGATCACGCGAAATCCTGGCATAAGAGGCAGATAATGTTTCTGGAGTAACATCCTGGCGGCTATTAGAATTTGCTTTTAGTTCTTCAAGAACCTCAGTATCAACATTGTAGCCGGCTAGAATAATTTGCATGATTAAAACATATTATAACGTGAATGATAGGCCAAGGCAATTATCTTAATCATTTATGCTAAAATAGATATATGAAGATCGGCATTGATATAGATAATGTAATAGCTAATACCTTCCAGGACCTTGTCCCACATTTCAACCAATTTGTTGGGCAAAAGATGGAGCCTATCCAGGTTATCCAGTTCATGCGCAAAAAGAAGCTGAAAATGCTGGGCTATTATTTAAACGCCTGGCAGAAAAAGTTAATGACTAAAATTAGTCTAATTGACGGTGCAGCTGAAACAATCAGGTTGTGGCACCAAACACATAATATTAAACTGATCACCAGCCGCATGCCGCTATTTAACAAACAAACACGTTACTGTCTAAACA
>JAHIUL010000017.1 GCA_018817195.1 Candidatus Margulisiibacteriota bacterium | reverse complement strand
CTAGTTGATAGATCAGTTTTTCGGTGGTTGAAAGATTAGGATCCCCAGCAGTAATAAAGGTTATTAAAGCTTTGCGCTTAGAGAAGGCTTCTGACAGAATCGACATCTTTATCTCCTCTTCCTGACAAACAAACAACAACAGATTGTGAGCGATCTAATTTTGGTGCTAATTTTTTCAAATAGCCAATAGCGTGTGAGGACTCTAAAGCTGGAATTATGCCTTCTAATCTTGAAAGAAGCTTAAATCCATCCAAAGCTTCCTTGTCATTGGCCATTACATATTCAACCCGGCCAACATCTTTTAAATAGCTGTGCTCCGGCCCTACGCCAGAATAATCCAGGCCAGCAGAAATTGAATGTGTATTCATGATTTGCCCGGTTTTGGTCTGGAGCAAATAACTTTTTGAACCGTGCAAAACACCGACTGTCCCTTTATTAAGCGGCGCAGCTCCTGCTGCTTCTACCCCCACAATATTAACTTCTGAATCTTCCAAAAACGGATGGAACAAACCAATTGAATTGCTGCCCCCGCCAACGCAAGCTACCAAATAATCAGGGTTTTTCTTTTCTAAATCAAGATGCTGGGCTTTGGCCTCCCTGCCAATTACTGACTGAAAATCGCGCACCATCATGGGATAAGGATGCGGCCCAACACAGGAGCCTAAACAATAAAAAGTATCATTGGGATGAGCCATCCAATCGCGCAAAGTCTCATTAATGGCATCTTTTAATGTGCGGCTGCCGGTTTTAACTGGGATAACTTTAGCGCCAAGCAAATCCATGCGAAAAACATTTAAAGCCTGGCGTTTAATATCTTCTGTACCCATGTAAACAACACAATCTAAGCCAAACAGCGCTGCCGCAGTTGCCGCAGCCACTCCATGCTGCCCTGCGCCGGTTTCTGCAATCACTCTCTTTTTGCCCATTCTTTTGGCTAATAACATTTGGGCAATAGTATTGTTAATTTTGTGCGCGCCGGTATGGGCCAGATCTTCACGTTTTAAATAAATTTTGGGGCCAGCTAAATCTTCAGTTAAGCGCTCTGCATAATAAAGCGGAGTTGGTCTGCCAACGTAATGCTCTAAATAATATTCAAGCTCATTTTTAAACTCGGGGTCACTTTTGATCGCCAGATAAGCTTCAGTTAATTCCTCAAGAGGAGGCACCAGGGTTTCTGGCACAAACCTGCCGCCAAATTGGCCAAAATGGCCTGTTTTATCCGGTAGTTCTGAAAATTTAGACGGTGTCATAGTAGATTTATTATATTCTATTATATATAAGGGTTCAAGTTGCAACTTATTAAATGATATAATATTTTCATGAGACTAGTCACTCTATGCTTGATGATTCTATTGCTTGGACAAGGGTTTGGGTTTTCGCAAATCCAAACAGATCAAACCAAGGCAATTGAAATAGTTAACAAAGTTAAAGCCAACTTTCTGCAACTATCTGACGCAACCATGGATGTTACGATGGACTATAACATTCATTTCTTTGGCTGCTCGGGCAAACGTCGTTTAACTGGCAAAGGTTATTATCAAGCTCCTGACAGGATAAAAGTCACTTTGAATGATGTTACTTATTTTGCTCGAGGCAACAAAATCCGTAAGATAGATGAAAATGGCGGCAAATGGTACGTTAAGCTATTAAAAGCCCCTGATTTTACGCCTGGTTTTCATCCTGGCTTAATCACTTATAATTTTGACCTTTCAATTATCGAAGAAAACCCTGATCAAATAGTAATTAAGGGCATCCCCAAAACAGCCATGACCAAAAACGTCAAAAACGTGCTTTTTTATATTGACCCAAAAGAAAATTTACTGCGCAGCCTGGATGTAAAATTTGTTAATGAAAAATTAGATGGGACAATGAAAATAAGCTACCAAAAGATTAACGGTCTTTGGGTGCCAGTTAAACTAGAAGGCCAAAGCGCTGTTATGGTAGCAGGCAGATTTCTTGTCGGCATAAACCTTAAGTTAACAGGCACAAATGTAAAAATTAATAACCGCTTACCTTCTGCCCTATTTGAACCTGGCTTCTAATTGAAATTTTCGTCTAAATTCTTCGATAAATATTGAGACCTATTATGATCACTCAACAAACAAACACAACAGTTAGGCACAATACCTATGCCTATAGTCTCTTTCACAAGAGCAACCCTAGAAATGTTGTTTCCGCCCGTATTTGTCCTGTTCATTCAATCTCCAGAGATGCGTTAAAAATGTGGGGCAGCTCCCTGCCTCCCGATATTAGGGCAGACCGCCCAGGTATGGATATTTACGCCTGGCAAAAACTTAGAACAAAAATGATAACCGAAGAAGGCTCTCCGTATACGTCAAGATTAAACTATTATCTTGGAATTATCGATCAGCATGGCCTGCTTCAGGCAATAACTTTTGCAAAATATAAAGGCTCACACTTTTTTATGTCTGTGTTGCAGTCTGCTCCATGGAACCACCAAAACGCCCAAGCTTGGTCCATTCCAGCTGTATCCGGTTCTGGTGCAGCCTTAATTGCCCATATCTGCCAGTTGCTTATTGCCAAACACCAAGCAACTTTATTCTCGCAGGCTATTCTGCTTAGGGGAACATTCCCAGCTGCTCCATTTTACCGCCAATTGGGTTTTATAGAAGCTGACACATTTTTCTGCCTTGGTCGAGATCAAGCCATCCATCTGGCTCAAGCCGCTGCCTCCAAAAAATACAGGTGGTGGAACTTGCTCAATAAATAATCTTTACTACAAACTTTCCCCAATGCGGTGCAAGCGAAGGGTTGAAACACACCCTCATAAAATGTTAAAATCAAATTTCTAAAGGGGATAACTATAATGAGCGAAAAAAACAAAAAAATACTCTGCGAATCCTGCGGTAAACCCGCCAGTGTGCATATAACTAAAATCGTTAATGGG
>JAHIUL010000205.1 GCA_018817195.1 Candidatus Margulisiibacteriota bacterium | reverse complement strand
TAAATGAGAATCTTTATTCAGATATTATTTATTTTTATCTTGGTTCTAACAGCTAACGCTGCAGAAATTAATTTTAGCGCTAGTGTTGATAAAACATCAGTGGCGCTTGATGACACGCTAAATTACACAATAAATATCTCAGGTTCAGACGCAAACAGAGCGCCGTCCCCTGCTTTGCCAAGTTTTTCCAATCTTAGAGCAATTGCTTCTGGCTCATCATCAAACATTTCGATTATCAACGGTCAGACCAGCGTGCAAAAGGCTTACACTTATACGCTGCAGCCAACTAGCCGCGGCACAGGCCAGATTGGCCAGGCTAAAATCGTTGTTGACGGCACTGAATACACAACTGATCCGATCTCTGTGTCAATTACCAGCGCAACCGGCCAGAACAAACAGCGGCCGCAGGTCAAAGTTGTGCCCAAGCAGTCAAATATCTGGGCAGAGTTTGATAATTTCTTCCGCCGGCCCTTCCCCAGCATCACACATCCGGATATCATCGAAGACCCGATCAAAATTGCAACCACAGTCAGCAACAGCCGGCCGTATGTCAACGAACTCATTGTCTTAACTTTTACTTTTTACCGGCGGGTTAATCTTTTAAGCTCGCCCAACTACTCGCCGCCGGACACCAAGGGATTTTGGGCAATTGATCTGCCGGCTACCAATAACCAGCGCCAGGTTGAAATTGACGGCAACACTTATTTGGCGCAGGATTTCAAAACAGCTCTCTTCCCCACTACCTCTGGCCCGCAAACAATTGGGCCTGCTGCGCTGGTAGCAGCAATTGACCCCTTTGGCCCGGCAGAAACATTTAAGACAAAACCTATAACCATTAGTGCCCTGCCTTTGCCGGAAGACGGCAAGCCAGATAATTTTGGCGGTTCAGTTGGCAGCTACAGCATGGACGTTTGGTTAAAAGATAAAACAGTTGAACAAGGCAAGCCAATTCAAATCATTGCTAAAATAAGCGGCACAGGCAATATTCAAACTATCAGCGAACCTGTGATTGATCTGCCAAAAGAGTTTAAAAAACTGTCTGTTACAGCCACTGAAGACCTGGTTAAAAATCCAACTTCTATTTCCGGCAGCAAGACTTTTGAAATAATCCTGATCCCCTTAAAAGATGGAGAAATTACCCTGCCTGCTTTTGAGTTTTCATACTTTAACCCGGCAACACATCAATATAAAACAATCAAAAGCAAACCTCTCCATCTCTTCATCTCCCCATCTTCAATTCCTCTGCCCAAGGAATTTACCGAACAATCAGAGGATGATTCTCAGAACAATACAGTAAATATAGTTATTCCCTGGAGAAAGATCGCCAGACTAATTATTAAAACAATTACTTCAACCTATTTTCTAGTTCCATTATTCCTAATCATCGTTTCTGCCTTATCATTTTTTAGTTTTAACAAATACAAAGCAAACATTGCAGCAGATCCAGCTAAAGCCAGATATAATCGCGCTTTAAAGCTAGCTAAAAAGAAACTCAAGAAGTCCTACAATTTAATTAAACAAAACAAATTAAAAGAATTTATAGCGGAAATATTCTATGCCTCAACGCATTATTTAGGTGATAAATATAACTTTTCAGCAGCCGGCATTACAACTGATCAGCTAAAAGACATCCTGTCAGGCAAAGGGATCTCCGAAGAAATCCAAAAACAAGTTGAAAATTTCATTTCTGAATGCGATTTTATCCGCTTTACGCCTTCGTCTCTTACCCCAGCAAAGGCAACAGATTTAGCAAAAATTGCTGAAAACCTGATAATTTTAATTGAGAAACAGTGAAGGGGACCCGGTGATCAGGAAATCCGGAAGTAGGGAGATCTGGAGATCAGGGGAACCGGGACACTATCTAATAATATCCCTGATCCCCGGATACTCTGATCCCCCTACTTCCAGATCCCCCTGATATCCCGGTCCCTCTCATAATCATGCTATAATTAATATATGGATCTCTTCGATGCCAACGAAAAGCAATATAAGAGCAAAAATGCTCCCCTCCCTTACCGCATGGCTCCCAGGACAATTGATGAGATTGTTGGGCAAGAGAGTGTAATTGGACAAGGAAATCTCTTAAGAAGACTAATTGAAACTGACAAAGTTGCCTCAGTTATCCTCTACGGCCCGCCTGGAACTGGTAAAACAGCGATTGCTCGCGTGATTGCCAATTCCACTAAAGGTTATTTTGAATGGCTCAACGCCTCAGTTGCCAAGGTTGAAGACATCCGTAAAGTTAGTTTGGCGGCTAAAGATAGGATTAAACATTATAAATCTAAAACAATCTTGTTCTTAGACGAAATCCATCGCTTTAACAAACTTCAACAAGATGCCTTACTACCTGACGTTGAAGAAGGCAATATGATTTTGATCGGGGCTACAACAGAAAATCCTTTCTTTTACGTTAACTCCGCTCTTGTTTCGCGTTCTAACATATTTGAACTTAAACCATTAACCGTTGATAACTTAAAAGACCTGATTAAAAAGGCTTTAGCTGATAAAGAAAGGGGCCTGGGTGGCAAAAAGATTAAAATAGATGACAAGGCGCTTGAACATTTAGCAAAATTATCAGATGGCGATGCGCGGCGCGCCCTATCTGCTTTAGAACTTGGGGTGCTTTCCACTTCACCAAACAAAAGTGGTGTGATTAACTTCACTTTAAAAGTTGCTGAAGAATCTATTCAGAAAAAAGCAGTTGTTTATGATAAAAAAGGCGAAGGCCACTACAACACGATTTCTGCATTTATTAAATCGATGAGAGGCTCTGATCCTGATGCTGTTCTTTATTACTTAGCTAAAATGATTTACGCAGGAGAAGACCCAAGATTTATTGCCAGGAGAATTGTTATCTGCGCCGCAGAAGACGTTGGCAATGCTGATCCATTAGCGTTAGTCGTAGCAAACTCCGCTATGCAAGCTGCGGAATTTGTTGGCATGCCAGAAGCCAGAATTCCCTTAGCTCAAGCCGCAGTTTATGTGGCAACGGCTCCTAAAAGCAATGCCGCTTACCTGGGAATTGATGCTGCGCTAAAAGATGTAAAAGAGAATCCAACTCTGGAAGTGCCAAAACACTTACAAAATGCTGTTTACAAAGGTGAAAAGGCACTAGGCAAAGGCCAAGGTTACAAATACGCCCACAACTACGAAGGCGGCGTTGTAGCTTTGGATTATTTACCAGTTAAAAGAAAATATTATAACCCTAAAGATATTGGGTATGAGAAGAAGATAAAAGCACGCATGGATGAGATAGAAAAGACGCTAAGATCTAGAGATTAATAAATTCTTTTATTCTGGAAACCATAGCCACACCAGAAAGCTCACGAGCAAACCGCCTTAAACTCCTGGGCATCCCATGAACAAAAACTGTTTTATGCGGCCGCATTTCATCAATTAAGGAATTTAAGTCGGGTTCTGTCACATGATTGCTGGAGCACATGCGCATGATCTGTTCTGGTTTAATCCTGTCTTTGCCTCGCCTGCTAACCCGCCGGTAAATGAGTGATTCCGTATAACGGTTATCAGCAATTAAATAACCACCCTGCATAATGACCTGCCTGACAAAACCGTTGGGGAATTCCCATTTTAAGTTAGATGGCCCAGCAATTAAGCAAAACGGGCTCATTTTACTAACATCAACTTTTTTGTCCAAAGGCTCAAGGACCATAAAACCAGCAAATGATTCCTTGGGCAACTTGGCTGCCAGAGCTAAACTCTCGTAGTAGCGCAAATATATTTTAAAAGCTTCCCTGAGATTGGCATTTAAAAATATTGGGAAAGAAGGCAGCAAGCCATCTTGTTGCAGTTGAGGCATCAACATAGCGTATTCCTGAAATACCCCCAGGGGAGTGGCAGCTACTACAACGTTACGGTCCTCATTTATGTTTCCTCTTAAATGCGACATAAAAGAATCCCGCTCCCTGGCCGCAGAAGGCATTGATAAGCCAACCAAACTGCCTTCTGTAATCAACGCTCGTAAGTCCATATCCGGACGGCGAAAAGGAAAAAGCACCCCTCTATCCTCAGTGGCAAAATCCCCGGTAATCATGATATTGCCCTCAGGCGCGCAAATAACAATGGAGGCTGATCCTAATATATGCCCAGCATCAATAAACCTGGCATAAATCCCTTTGCCCATATGAATTTCTTCCTCACAGTGAACAGTTTTAATCCGATTAATACACCTATCAATTTCCTCCTCAGAATATCTCCCTCGGGTTAAATTTGATTTTTTAAGAATAATTGAAGCCAGAGCCCTGGTCGCGCGCGTGGCGCAAACGCGGGTGTGAGGATTGACCAACATAACATCTATTAAGGAACCAATATGGTCTAAATGTGCGTGGGTTAAAAATATAAAATTCAATCCATGCAAATCTTTTACATCAATCGGCCTGGCATGGCCGTTTGCTTGCACCCCTGGATCAACCAATATTTTTAACTTTCCAATACTAAGATAGTGGGAATGACGGCCGATTTCCCTGCCGCCGGCCAAAGAGACAAATTTAATAGGGCGATTGTATATTCTTTTATCCGCAGCTCTTACAGCACTCATAGCACTAATCTATCGCCAGATAGATTGAGAAATTTCAAAAATAGGCTTATTTTACTTCAGGCGCGGCAGACTCATCAAAGGGGTTGGTCCTCATGGCCAGGGAGAATAAATAAGGATAGTTTTTCTTTAAATGCTTCATGTAATCAAGCCATTGGTTAACCAATTGAACATAAACACGTCTGACATCTATCTTTATATGCTCAAGGTCATTCTTGGGCAAATCTTTAACTTTTTTGCGGGCAGTTAACTCCTCAGCCAGGTGGAATACTGCCCAGAGCAAATCAGTGAAGGATTCATGTTCCAGTAAATTTTGGTTCTCCAATAAATGGACCAAGAATTCTTTTTTTTCTGCCAGTAAATGCCGCAGATGCTCCAAATCAACCTTATTTATTTCAATTTCATATTCATACCCGCGCAATTTTTTTTCAACATTATCAAATTCATTGCTGGTCCAATAATCAGAAACAATTAAATCTTCCCTGATAACACTTAAGTTTGGATCAAAATCAGAGAAAAGCACCAGCAGCTTTGTGCCAACCTCGCTAAAAAAAGCGCCAATAACCATATTGAGCTTTTCTAAGCGCGATCTTTTCTCACGATAACCTAACAGTTCGTGAACAATTATGGTTACCAAAAGAACTTCTATCGGCAAAAAGGCTAAATCGCCTACTAAATAAATAAAAATATGATGAGCATCGTGAAAAATAACGTAGTGTAAAAAATACAAGCCAACTGACGCAAGAATTAAAGCCAAACCTAATAATATCTGCCAGCGATGGATCTTCATCAAAACCCCTTAAGAATAAGTTGAATAATAATACGGCGTATAAGCCTCAAACTCAGCCGCACAAGTATCAACCTGCTTAAATTCCGGCATAACATTCAATTCCTGGCGCAATCTATAAACCTCAGACTCCTTCATGTCCCAAAAACTGCATAATTGACGGTCAGAAAAACCCATGGCCTTTGCCTCAAGCAGAACCTGGGCAGTAACTTTTTTACCCTTATACCCTTTTAATTTTTGCTCAAACTCAACTAATTCTTTCATATTATGTAAAAACCAGCGGTCAATCATGGTCAGCTCAAAGATTTGATCAAGCGTCATCCCCTTTTCCAAGGCATGCTTCACATAAAAAATCCGGTCCGCGCCAGCAAAGCGCAGCTCTGATTCCAGTTCTTCCTGCGTGGGGTCTGTTTTGGGACCTTCTAAACCAAAAACCTTAATCTCAAGTGAACGTAAACCTTTTTGCAAGGATTCCTTAAAAGTGCGGCCAATTGACATGGCTTCGCCCACTGACTTCATAGCTGTAGTTAACTTATTGTCAGCCCCGGC
>JAHIUL010000204.1 GCA_018817195.1 Candidatus Margulisiibacteriota bacterium | reverse complement strand
GGGGTTAAGCAAGGGCTTGGGGATAGAATTGACGGGGTTGAAGGAAAACTTGATAAAGTCGAAGTAAAAATTGACAAGATAGAAACGTCTCTTCGAAAAGAGATAAAAGACGCTTATAATTTTCTTTCGCATGACATAAAAGAAGTTGAAAAAGGGGTTAAGGAAGTTAAGGGGAAACTGGACGAGCATATTAAGGTATTGCATTCGGTATAAACATGAAAAGATTTTTAGCTGTATTTTTAATAACATTATTTAGCCTGCCCCTCGGGCTGAACCCAGCCTTTGCTGGAAAACTGACCGGCGGCGATTATAACATGTACGTTAATCCTACAACCGCTGGTGGCGGCGTGCTTACTGGCGGCGGTTATGCTCTTCAGGATACCAAGGGCTATCCACTTGGCGGCCTCCTTACTGGTGGTGGTTATGTTTTTATACCTGGGATTTCGTATGGCGAGGGTGAAGCAGTTGAGTTGCCCCCAGGTACGCCGCCTTATGGGACAGTGCGTTTATATATCACTCGTGATAATAATGACGTTGTATTAACCTGGGAAGTGGGCACTGCGGCTGGTCAAGTGCCTGTTGGGACTAACCCAAAAATATACTATTTTGCTTCTTCAGATGACACTGCCACGGGGGTATTTACTAATGTGGTAGATGATTGGTTACTGGTTGACACGAGTGTTACTACTCCTACTGAGGGGTTTACTAAACCGTTTGCTCCGCTTAATATAGTTAAGCATGAAAATCAAGTTGGATCTGGTTTTACAGAATGTTATTACAAAGCAGTGTTGCCTGGCCAGGAAGCCAAGCTTAATGTAGCCTGGGCAGTGGGGAAGGTGAACTATACGTTTGAGGAAGGTTTGAATTATTTTAATTATCCATTTGTGAATTCTGGAGACATTAATGAAGTTTTTGGTACCGAAGGGTATCCAATTAATTGTCAAGTTCTTGATCATCAAAAGAGTACAGATGGATTTAGTGCTTCTACTTTCGATGAAAGTTGGGAGCCCTCTATCACTTTACAGCAGGGGAAGGCTTATGTTTTTTCTGGAAGTGTATCTGAACCTTTACCCGTGACTTTGCTAGGTGATGTTGACCCTTCTCCAGAACAATTTTCTTTAGAATTAACCGAAGGCAACAATTATATTGGTCTTCCTATGCCATCTCTTATAAACTTGCAGCAATCATTTGGGGCGAATCCAATAATGAATGATTCATTGTTGATTCATCAGAGAGATACAGATGGTTTCTCAGCAGAACTTGTAAGTGCAAGTGGCAGTTTTGATAATTCAGCGTTTGAAATGAATGCAATGAAGGGTTTTGTCTATTTTAGAAATACCGGAGAATTTAATTGGCAGGTTTCGCCATAATTATTATGTTAAAAAGGAGAGGATATAAATGAAATTAAAAATCAAAAGGGGGAAAGCATTAATACCGTTACTTTTTGCAGTGCTTGTAGTACTGAGCTGCTTTCTTACTGCGCAATCATTTGCTGATGTTTATGGCTCTATATCTGTTAAAGACAATGTTCCTGTGGCGCCTAATCCTGCTCCCCCTAATTTGCCTGATACAAGCATTAGATTTTTTCTTAATACAAATCCATCTCCTGTGGCCAATGGTTTAGGAACAGACAACATTGATGCTGCTGGAACCGCAGCTGATGCACTTTATTCAATTAAAACTACCGGCACGATAACTGTTTTGATTGATAGGGGAAGCGATTACGGGCGCACTACGCAAGCCAAAAATAAAACATCTGGTGTTACTGAGAATATGAACTTCCCTGGTGGCGCGCCCAAGGCTTATGAATTGATTAATAATATTACGACCTGGTATTTGCCAGAAGCTCCTCTTCCCCCAACTTTTGATGCAGTATTAGAAGGATACAGGACTGGCGATTTTAAACCTTTAATTGTAGTAAGCGATGTTTCTTCCACAGACCCTAATCATGAAAAATCCACACCTTATTATAAGTATGAAATTTATGAAGGAGATAATCTACTTGATTCCGAAGATAGTAATTCAACAACGTGGCGCCCAGATACTGATAAGTTAGAGGATGTTGGCCAGGATAGGACTTATACGGTAAAGGTAAAGACCCATAACTGGTTTGGTGATAGTAAGGCAGCGGAAAATAATGTAAATGTGCCGGCGCCGGTTGCCGGCGCGGCTGGGCCAACCACCGAAACGTGGACATTTGTGCCAGGTATTAATACTTTTGCCATCCCATTTGTGCTTGATGAGCCTGAGGCTAAACCTGTTACTTATAAAGCAATTGATGGGGCGCAAGAGCCTTTATATCAAAATAATAATTGTACAGTGAATAATTTGCTTAATGCAATTTATCAAAGTGCTGAAATTCCATCAACTGTTTTTGGTTGGTTTGATGCAGCAGACCAGCAGCATATTGGTGTAATGGCTATTGGATCAGGCGATATTGTAACAGGCAACAATCCTGATGGCGATGCTTATACTTTTAGCACGCTTAAGGAAGTAGAGATTAAGACCGGACAGCCTTATCAGGTTACTGTTCCTGAAGAAGTTACTTTTACTTTGACAGGGTTTATGCAGTAAAAAAGGATTATGTTGAGTAAATTGAAAAATATAAGAATTGTTTGCTTATCTGCGCTGGTTGCGCTAATGTTTGCGCTGCCGTCTCTGGCCGGCCCGCCGCAGGTTACGCCGCCGTATCCAACCGCGTTTTGGATTTACGGCGAACTTGTGACCGGGCAGGAGTATCCACCTGCCGGCCCTAAGAATGATTATAAGGTTGTTTTTTACGGGGTAAGCAATGTGCCATCGCTTGAGTTTGCTTTTGATATGTCAGATAACGCTGGCAATTTTATAATCAATGCCCATGATGATTTAAGGCTGCTGCCCTTGAATGAAGATCAAGAGTACTATATTGGTGTTGTGGCTAAAGATATCGATGGACAATCTTACGGCGCTAACCAGAGGGGTGTTACCCTAACTGCTGACGATTTGGTTGCAGGCTATAAAAATGTTGATGTAAATTTAAGACAAGGTGAAGGCATTCCAGATCCCGAAGGTATTGAGGAAGTTGTGCCTATTGAGCTCGGCACTTTCTGGATAGATCGAGTTGGGGATGGGGTGGGAGATGATATTAAAATAGGTTGGGATCCTGAAATTTATAGCGATCCAACTATATATGCGATGATAGGGAATGGAACAGGGCAATTTCAAAACACCATAGGGGATAATGTTTGGACAGAAATTTATTCAAACAGCAAATTAAATTCTGCCAATATAGCTGCTCTTGAGTTAGGCACTGTGTCAATGC
>JAHIUL010000016.1 GCA_018817195.1 Candidatus Margulisiibacteriota bacterium | reverse complement strand
CCAAAGCTTCAGCAATCCAAGAATGGCTCAAGCAGGAACCTGGCATAGCCTCTTGGAGCCCTTCACCGTGTTTTTCTCCTGATCGATTATGGACACCATTTATCAAGGATTTTTCCTGGGCTTTTTACCCGGATCGGTGGGGATTAAAACCCACGACAACCCGATTAGCTGCTTTGCGGCAATAAGGAAGAGCTTTGAATAAGAAACCCATCCAATTCTTCGGAAATACTTTCGCATCGTTTTAATTTTTCATCGATATCTTTATCAAGATTATCCAATATGAACTTTGTTTCCTGAGCTTTTATAACTCCAAGAATATCCATTTTATCTATTAAATAAGCGACCAGAGACATTGCAATGGCAGTTAATGACCCAACAATTACAGCTGTTACAACAGAGGCAAATGGCACGAGAAATGACTCGCCTATAATAAGTTTTTCAATGACTTCTTCAAGTGCTACACCAGCAATAACAATTCCTCCAGCTGCAATTAGCTTCATAGCCTCATGCATTGTCTCGACAAAACTCATGTCAGCAGGTGGGAAAAGAATGAGCTTCAACGCTTTTAACAGGGAAAATACACCTTCTCTGATCATCCTAACAAAGCGCTTAGCGGTGGTTACAAGCATATTCACAAGCGTTGTAATTAAGTTTGATATAAATCCTGATATAAATCCAGCAGAGAAACCTTCTACTACACCCTTCCATTTACCTGCAACGTTTCGGCCAATGCGATTCAAACGAGCCTTGATATCCTTATACAAACTATCGCCCTCAAGCCCATTATTGTATGCGTCCTTGATTTCAACAATTGCACTTGAAAAAAAATCTACCAATAAATAGCCAAATGCTTGTTGGGCACCCATTTTTGCGCCTTCACTCACTCCTGTGGAAGCTGAGTTTTTAAGATAGTATTTTGCTTTATCTGTACTTGTTGGCAAATGTCTCGCCGAAGTTTCGTGGCCTTTTTGGATCTGCTCCTTTAGTTTTTGCTCATCTATGCCGAAACGCTCTTTATTTTCAATTCCAGATTCGTTCTGCTTTGAGAGCCATTCTTCTTTATCAAAATCTCTCATTGATTGATTTATTGAACGATTCGTTAGTGCCAAGTTGTCTTCATCCGTTGCAAAATCAGCTTTTTGTTCTGACATCTGGATGAACCCACCGTTTTTATGGTGCTGTGACAACGACTCTATATGATCTGGACTGGTAGTATCAGCTCTTACCACTTTACCCACGTAAGCATCCTGAACCATTTGATTCTCGTCCATTTGAGAGCGGGTATAAATGGCCCCAGCGCTGTTTTTTCCAGCGTTAGCAAACTGCTCCCCCTCACTATTCTTGCTGTGGGTGTAGTCCTCTCTTTTATAACGGTCTTCATATTTCGCATAAACACCATTATTTGCGTTATTTATTGTTGTGACATTTCCACCTTCCTTATCATACGCACTTATGATTTTGCCAAGTCCAAATGGCCCTGCAATCGATGATATAACGCCGCGCTTCGTTTCAACTAAAAGCTGTTCCAGTCTGCCTCTATTGAATGAGGCTCTAAGGTCAGAAAGCAAAGCCTCAACCTCAGCTGCATTTACCTCTAAAGAAACGTTAGGATTAGTTGAATAATCAAGGCTTGCCACTCTATCGCTATCCATTCCTTGGCGAAGAAGGTTGTCGACCAACGCTTGGTCAGTCACGCCACGAACGAACGGCAGAGACTGATTTTTCTTTATGATCTCTTTCCTTTTTTTAAAACGATCAATTCTGCCGCTCATTATTTATTACTCCATGTCTTATGCAGCTTTAAGCTGATTCCAAGCGTGAACAAACGTCTCTTCTTCTGGCTTTATGCCATCTATTTCCATGACAAACCTGATTAAATCCTCATAGACATCTATAGACATACCAGAGTCTTTTGCCAGTAAAAACGCCTCTTCAACAGTAGGTGGATTGTCATAAATACTTTGGATTTTTTCTTTTACATCCTTTGGAATGCTCTGAGCAATCATTCCTTTGACAAACTCACCGAGTTCTTCCCTCTCGTCATCAGAGAAGTCACCATCACATGCTGCACAAGAAACCCCGACGGCCTCCATTGCAATAATAGCTTTGAAATGTTCATCATGAGATTTGAGCTTCTCTATCGCTTGAGAAAGCTTGCTAAAAAGCTTTTCCATCTCTAAAGCATTTTCAGCCTTTCCCTCAGCTCTTCCTTGGTCTTTGATCTGTTTCTTCTCATTATCATCACGGTCAGCCACGGCAACGCCAACAACCCCTCCCACGGCACCAGCACCCACTGCTGCTGCAATAGTTCCTGCACCTGTGAGTGAGGCGATCAAAGATGCCCCGCCCAATAACGAGCCACCACCGGTAAATGGTGCAGCAGCAACCGCACCAACACCAACTGCAACACCAGCTAAGATCTTACCCCACATATTTATCTCCTTTTTTAGAGTTAGTTTAAATACACAAATTTTGATTTAGGCAGCTAACCAAAAGCGTTTTATCAGTAGTCCCGCCTATGACGAGGCCATGATGTTAAAGTTGCAATCTTTCTGAAAACTGAATCGGTCGGTCCGGCTGGCAGGATTAGTGATAACCTAAAGGTCACACGTAAAACGTTGTTGAACAGTGCCGCTGATCTGAACCGAATGCGATTATTTTAGCTATGGGGTTTATATCGCTTGTCTGCTGGCGGCGCAAGGAAAATATGAAGTTATTTTTGAAGAAAGGCCCTAAATTGTTACCTGTTGTTTGTCGCATATTGTGTCGTTCCGATATGACGGGCGGATCGGGCGCACTGCCGCCTGTTTCTAAACGCACCTCACCGGTATGGTGTGCTGCCATTTTATCTGCCATAAATTGTTTCAGATCAAAGATCGTTTTTAAGAGGTGTTCCAGGCAACCTCCTTTCGAGATGGCAAAATATAGTCAACATACTCCGGTAACAATTGATAAAGTCTTGCCAGACGACCTTT
>JAHIUL010000203.1 GCA_018817195.1 Candidatus Margulisiibacteriota bacterium | reverse complement strand
GCTGTGCGGCTAAAAGTTTGCGGCCTAGAAAACGTGCCCAAAGATACTCCTCTGCTTATTGCCGCTAACCACCAGGGCTTTGCTGATATTTTAATTGTTTTAGCCTGCCTGCCTGTTTACTTCCGTTTTGCCATAAAAAAAGAGCTGTTTTCAATCCCAATTTTTGGCTGGTATTTGAAAAAGGCTGGTTACTTTCCAATTGACCGCAAGATAATCTTGAGTGTCTACAAAACTGTTGAGGTTATGGAAAAAATATTTGAAACCCGTGATTCGGTTTTAATCTTTCCAGAGGGCACCCGCTCAAAAACCGGCCAGCTCGGAGCATTTAAACGCGGCAGTCTTGTAACCGCACTTGAAACCGGCTGCCCTGTCCTGCCTGTTTCAATTTCCGGCAGCTACGAGATAATGCCGCGCGGCCATATTTTTGCCTGGCCCCACCCTGTAAAGCTGACGGTCAGCCCAGTTGTTTATATAAACTCTGATGAAGAATATGACGGTAAGGTCAAAGAAATCAGGGACGCGGTGGCAAAGAATCTTTAACTTTGCTATACTTTTTCTATCATGAAATTACAAGGTAAAGCCAGACGGTTTAAACAAGACAACGATATTAATACAGATTATATTATTTCCGGCCGCTATAAATTTAAGATTCAAGACCCCAATGAACTGGCCAAACACGTAATGGAAGATTTGGAGCCTGATTTTTACAAGCGAATAGAAAAAGGTGATTTCATAGTAGTTGGACGCAATTTTGGCTGCGGCTCATCCAGGGAACAGGCGCCAATGGCAATAAAATACGCCGGCATCTCAGCTGTAATTGCAAAATCTTTTGCCAGGATTTTTTACCGCAACTGCTATAACCTTGGCCTGCCGGCAGTTGAAGCGGACACAGACAGCATTAAAGACGGCGATGAAATTGAGCTTGACCTTAATGCTGGGATAATTAAAAACAAAACCCAAAACAAAGAAATTAAAGTTTCGCCCCTGCCCCCCACCATGCAAACCCTGTTAAAAGACGGCGGCCTGGTGGAACACTTTAAAAAACATGGCACCTTTAAAATTTAAGCCCCTTGAGCACCCGTCTGATATCGGCCTTATCGCTTACGGTAAAAACAACAAAGAAATCTTTGAAAATGCCGCCTATGGCATGTTTTCCCTTATGGCAGATTTGTCCAATATAGAAACAAAAGAAAGTTTTACCATAAAAATCTCCGGTGAAGATCAGGGATCACTGCTCGTCAACTGGCTCAATGAACTGATTTTTTATGAAGACAGCAAAAAAGTGCTGCTTGCAAAATTTAATATAACCAAATTGACTGATAAAAAGCTTGAAGCAAAGGTCTCCGGGGAAAAAATCAACCCTGATAAACATTCAATTTACCGTCCTATCAAAGCTGCCACATATAACCAATTGCAGATTGGCCCTGATCAGGCTAAAATAATCTTCGACGTTTAAAAAAAGGGGGTAAAACATGTTTCAATATGAAATTACCGTAACGATTAATTTGCTTGTTGCTTTTGTGCTGAGCGGCTTGATCGGCTGGCTCAGGGAGCGCCAGGGCAAGACCGCTGGTTTAAGAACTCATATTTTAGTCTGTGTTGGCGCCGCGCTATTTACTTTAGTTTCACTGCACTTAGCTTCGGCCGGCGCTGAACCAAGCCGCATTGCCGCAGGCGTTGTAACAGGGATTGGCTTTATCGGCGCAGGCTGCATTCTTCATTCACGGGGATCCATCAGCGGCATTACAACAGCTTCTTCCATTTGGGCCGTTGCTGCTATTGGCATTGCTTCTGGCGCAGGGTTTTACATCGGCGCAGTGGTGGCCACTATTATTTCAATCATTACCCTTGAATTCCTTCAAAGGGTAGAAAAGAAGATAATTAAGACCAAGGGATCTGGTGAATAGAACAATAATAATCTTCGGCCCCACTGCTGTTGGTAAATCAAAACTGGCAATTGAAGTTGCCAAGAAAATTAATGGCGAAATAATTTCTGCTGATTCCATGCAGGTTTATCGCGGTATGGACATTGGCACAGCTAAACTAACCGCGGACGAACAAGAAGGCCTCCCCCACCATCTTATTG
>JAHIUL010000202.1 GCA_018817195.1 Candidatus Margulisiibacteriota bacterium | reverse complement strand
TGAATATGGTTTTTTCTTAGTTACCGGCACCGGGATATTGCGTTTTTTGGCATACTCGATTTCATCTTCACGGCCTTTTAAGTCCCAGACGCGCCAGGGCGCGATAATTTTAATGTCCGGCGCTAATGCTTTATAAGTCAATTCAAAGCGGACCTGGTCATTGCCCTTGCCAGTTGCGCCATGAGCCACTGCGTCAGCTTTTTCTTTTTTAGCAATTTCAATCTGCTTTTTAGCAATTAAAGGACGGGCAACTGAAGTGCCAAGCAAATATTCGTCTTCGTAAACTGCGCCGGACTTTAGCATTGGCATAAGAAAATCTTCGGCAAATTCTTTGCGCAAGTCTTCAATATAAATTTTTGAGGCGCCGGTCTTAATCGCCTTTTCTTTTAACCCGGTTAATTCTTCTTCCTGGCCAAGGTCAGCGGCAAAAGCAATAACTTCACAGCCGTAATTTTCTTTTAGCCAAGGGATGATAACTGAAGTATCAAGGCCGCCGGAGTAAGCCAAAACCACCTTTTTAACCATTATTTCCTCCTAAGAGTAAAGTTAGAATCGCTTTCTGCACATGAAGTCGATTTTCCGCTTGATCAAAAACAACGGACTGAGTCCCATCAATAACATCCGCTGTAACTTCTTCTCCTCGATGCGCGGGTAGGCAGTGCATAAATATGTAGTCAGGCTTGGCCAGTTTTACCAACTCAGCATTGACCTGAAAAGTTTTGAATTTTACGTTTTTAGTTTTACGTTGCCTTTCCTGCCCCATTGAAGCCCAAACATCAGTGTAAATAACATCAGCGTGTTCAGATGCAATCACTGGATCATTAACAATTTCAATCTCTGCCCCTGACGCCTTGGCATCAGCAAATGATGTTTTGACTATTTCAGCCTTAGGTTCATAACCCTTGGGTGCTGCAATAACCAGCTTAATCCCCAACTTGGCTGCGGCAAACATCAGGCTGTGGCAAACATTATTGCCATCGCCAATATAAGCCATTTTGAGGTTTTTAAGGTTGTCCTTGCCCTTCTTTTCAATAACAGTGAAAAAGTCAGCCAGGGCCTGGCACGGATGAAGCAGGTCTGATAAGCCATTGATAACCGGCACATTAGCATATTTAGCTAATTCAATCACTTTGGCATGCTCAAATGTGCGGACCAGAATCGCATCTGCATAGCGTGAAAGGGTCTTAGCCACATCGCCCACTGATTCCCGTTCCCCCAACCCAATTGCCTCCTGGTCCAGATTAATGGCCAACCCTCCCAACTGCCACATACCGATCTCAAAGGAAACCCGGGTTCGGGTTGATGGTTTTTCAAAAATCATGGCTAATGATTTGGCCCAGAGATACTCGTGTTTTTCTTGATTTTGCTGCTTTTTCTTAAGGTCGGCTGAAAGCGCAAAAATATCCTCTATCTCCTGGAGAGAGAGATCATGAATTGATATTAAATCCTTGTTTTTTAGCTTGGTCATGAAGCCAATAATATAGCATAGAAAAGGGGAAAACTCAAATAGCAAAATATGCAAGTTTTGGTCGTAAAAACACGATAATAATAGTGATAGCCAATGGCTATCAGGACATTCCCTAGAGGAGGAAAAAATATGGCAATCTTAGTAGGATCCACAGACGTTTCTTCTTCATTTTTCAGATTCTTTTCTAATCGCAAGACGGCAGTCGATGGAAATTTTAAAGGGAGAACGGAAACAGGAGCGTACAAACAAGCTTTAACGGTTCTCAAAAACCAACTTCTTGCTGAGGTCCCTGCTCAAGGAATTGAAGGTCAAACCAAGCAAGAAGCCATCGGCAAAATAAAAGAGCGCTTCCAAACTTACGCCATGTTAGTGAATGACAACTGTGAGGGCACTGACAAGGCTCTTCCCATTGTGCAAGGTCTTTATGAAGAATTAACCCAATTAATTGAATCCGCTGCTTTCAAAACAATACCTCAAGAAATGCAAGATTCAATAGTAGCCTTGCAGGCCGAATGTTTTACGCGTTTGAAACAGGAAGGAACACATCGAGGGGTTGAAAGAGGCGGTACCTCAATTGAGATCAGGACATCTAATCATGATCCGTTTAGATCTAACCCGGAAGTGCTCGAAAGAGTTCCTAAGGCAGCAGAACAACTTATAATAGAAGGAAAGCAATGTATTGGAGTTGTAGGTGGGGAAGACCTTAATCTCTATTATTCGGAAGGGAAACAACCATATCCATTTCCAGATACTATAGATTCCAAGAGATTTAGTATTAATATGGATGTTAGATATCCTTTAGATCCAAATGCTGAACCAGCACGAGGGCTTCT
>JAHIUL010000201.1 GCA_018817195.1 Candidatus Margulisiibacteriota bacterium | reverse complement strand
CGAAAAGATGGCACTTGTTTGGGAGTTACCCCTCCGCCAAAGACATTAGACCCCACCCCAATGGTCGCTCCCGTAGTTATTAAGGTGCCTATTCCTGTTTTAGCATGATCAGCAATAAAGCAGCCAACAAATTTCTCCCCGGTGTCAAAAAGTTTACCTTCAACAATAACTTTTACGCTGCTGTAATTATTCTTTAAGTCTGAATTAGTTGTGCCCGCACCCAGGTTGACCCATTCGCCAATATAGGAATGCCCGATAAACCCATAATGCTGCTTGTTGCTGTAGCCGTGAAAAATAGATTCGCCAACTTCTCCGCCAATCCTGCACATTGGACCAATTGAGAGCGGTCCTTTTAGATAAGTTAACGGCTTAATAATTGTCCCCTTCCCAATGTAAATCGGCCCTTCCCGTGCATCAAGTACTGAGCCAGCTTCAACCACAGCGCCTTTATCAAGAATAACGTTCTTTGCATTATATATAACAACTGATTTATCTTTTTTCCCACGGCCTTTGCCTTTTAATGCCTTTTTATCTTCATTTACTTGGCTGCCCAGCTCTGCAATCAGTTCCCAAGGATATTTTATCATTCTAACTTTAACTTTTTTTGTCTTTGCCTTCTTTCTTACTTCCTTAAAATCATGGCTCACTGCTCTGATAGCCACAATTTCATCACCGCAAACAAAGACCTCATCCTTCCCTTTTAATGGAATATCTTTAGCTAAGTGCTTGTTCGCCAAAACCCTGCCGTTAATAAATAAGCCTCTTTCAAACTTCATTAGCTTTTCTATTGGCAGGTAGTAACGGCAGCTATATTGTATTTTGGTCTTTGGATACTGGCGGGCAATTTTTTCCGCCAAAGTATTGATGCCGCAGCGCAGGCCATAAACTGGGTGGGTCCAAGTTAACGGCAAGAAATTATTATAATGTTCGTCTTCGTAAATAATTACGTTCATGTTTTCTTTGGTTTTTTGTAATTCGGGTCTTCAAAGCTGTACGTAAAATGCGTATGCGTCGCGTACCGCCCCTCAAGAAGAGCCACTACATCCTCAATAAAAACAATCTCCTCATCTGTGGGAATAACAAAGACTTTAATCGGAGATTTTGCAGTTGAAATTAAGCTTTCCTTTTCTCCAGAAGATGTTTTCGCGTTCAGTTTTTTATCCAATTCAACACCAAATTTCTCCAAACCGGTCAGCACATCTTCGCGCAGCTTCCAGTTCTTTTCCCCCGCCCCGGCCGTAAAAACAATGGCATCAACCCTGCCCAAAGCCGTTAAGTAAGATCCGATATATTTTTTTAAACGGTAGGCCTCAATTTCCATAGCTAGCTGGCTACGCTTATCCCCTTCTTTGGCCGCCTTCTCAATATCCCGGCGGTCCACATACTTTCCTGTTATCCCTAACAAACCTGATTTTTTATTAAGAATGGCGTCAATTTCTTCAGCATAAAAACCTTCTTTTTCAATCATAAAAAGAATTATGGCTGGATCAATATCGCCGCAGCGCGTGCCCATGACCGCGCCTTCCAGAGGGGTTAAGCCCATGCTGGTATCAACAGAAATTCCGTTCTTAACCGCGGTAATGCTTACGCCGTTGCCGATATGCATGGTGATTAAATTTGTCTCCGCAGGCTTCTTCTCCAGAAGAACAGCCGCCCGGCGCGAAACATAAAGATGAGAGGTCCCGTGAAAACCATAGCGCCTAACTCCGTACATGCCGTACCATTCATAAGGCACTGGATAAAGATAAGAATACTCTGGCATGGTCTGATGAAAAGCTGTGTCAAAAACCGCAATGTGCGGAATATTGGGCAAGACTTCTTTAGCGGCTTCGATGCCCATAATATTAGGAGGATTATGAAGCGGGGCTAAATCCTGGACGCTGCGGATAACCTCAAGGACACTATCGTCAATCAAAACAGAGCTCTTAAATTTTTCTCCGCCATGCACCACGCGGTGCCCAACAGCTGAGATCTGAGATAAATCCTTTAAAACAGAATTTTCCCCTTCAGTCAAAGTACTAATTATTTGCTGCAGGGCTGTCCTATGGTCCGGCGGGCCGCCAACGCCAATGCGTTCAACAATCCCTTTGGTCAGAGTATTTCTCTGCCCCCACTTATAAAGTTTATACTTTACCGAAGAACTACCACAGTTTAATGCTAATATTATCATTCTTTAAAAATAAAACCCGAAGATTTATAAACTTGCCCGCTTGCCCCCACAATTATTCCTTCAACCTCAGGTAAAAAGCTAATCAATTCCATTCCTTCTGCTGTGCCCAGAACAAAAACCGCTGTAGACAGGGCATCTAGTTCAGCCGCGTTTTTGCCAATTAAAGTGACCCCTTGGCATTTATCAGCCGGCAAGCCAGTGCGCGGGTCAATTATATGCTGCCCGCGTTCATAGTCGCCGGAGGTAGCTAAACTTTGCCCTCCTGTCAGCTCAATTACACCTAATAGTTTATCTTTTTGACGAGGGTGCTGAACGCCAATACGCCAAGTGCGCTGCCCCCAAAAAACCATGGTTGACCGCATGTCTATCATACCACTTTTTGAGCCTTTTTTCAGCAAAAGCTGAAAAAAAAGCGCGCGAATAAATCCGCGCGCTTTGATTGAACAGAATTCAAGAATGAATTACATCATTCCGCCCATTCCGCCCATTCCGCCCATTCCGCCTCCTCCAGGAGGCATCATTGGAGCATCT
>JAHIUL010000237.1 GCA_018817195.1 Candidatus Margulisiibacteriota bacterium | reverse complement strand
TTCCTTACAAATAACGCAATGCCTTATATGGAATACTACAACTTGACAATTGATGGTGACCTGAAACAATCGCTGGCCTGGAACTATGGTACTACCTTTGAGGACTTGTCAGCCTATGACAATGATGCGATACCTACATTTAGAACGGCATCAAGCGATCCTAACGTAAGCGCTGAACTGGTATCTTGGCAACCTGTAGAGGAAGCGCAGGCACCACCATATACCTTAACTGAATTCCCGGAATATATATCCGACAATATAACTATGACGGGAGTCTACACTAGTGGGAATATCTCCACTACTTTCCCTGGTTCTGAAGTTATCCATGCTATTAGCAATACATCGGTCACGCCTAGTCAACTACCTTTCAATATAATAGCCAGCTTAGTAATTATAGGCTGCAGTTTGGGTATAGGTTACGTTCAATATAAAGACGGGTCAAACACACCTTGGTTGAAAATAGGTGTTATACTTTTTCTAATGGGGATATTGCAGGCTACAGGGATTTTTGATTTCTGGATGATATTCACCTTTATAGTCTTTGCTTTAACTATTGTCCTGGCCAGGAAACGGGAGGCATAAAGTGGGATACAGATTAATAGCGTTTTTAGCAACTTGCTTCGTGGGGCTAACGGCCTTTAACCGAATCATGGAAGGGGCTTTGATTAACGCTACTGACGTGGCTATCCTGAATAATCTCAGCTTAATGAAAAAGGCAACTGTCGGCTTATGGACAGTACCGGTACCTAACCGTGATGTTTTTGATGGCTTGTTCCAACTTGGAAAGTGGGATTATAGCTTCTTTTCTGGGAACGCTCAGTATATACAGTTTTTCCTCTACAGTCTATCCTTCGCAGTAATGATAGTGCTTCTTTTGACTCTCATAGGTGGAATCTCACAGACAATACTAAGGGCACGTTAGTCATTTCTTTTTCAACATGACCACTATTGCGGCTATTCCTATGACACCGGGTAAGAAGTAAATCCAAATCGGTGCAGACCTTATGGCCGCCTGTGTTTCTGGGTAATCCGACATACCACTGGCATTACCCGTGTCTACGGTGATTGTGGTGATTGTGGGCATAGCCGCTGTTAAAACAAGGTAGACAATCACTAATAATAAGATTATCCCTGCTACACTTAAAAATTTATTCATCTATTCCTCCCCTTGTACTTAGTTTTCATAGCTAGTAATATCCAGGCTCCATTACTATAGTGCTCTATTGGTTGCCCTTTTTTTCTGGGCTTTGGGTGTGGGCTAGGGACAGCTAGAGACACACCCAAACACACGCCACCTAACACTAAAAATATAAGCCAGGGTTCTATTATCCAGCCTAGTATATTCATTCTTTCCTCACCGTCAACTTTATTTCCCCAAAGATAGCGGGGTCAATCCTCAAGTCAAGCTCACGGTAAATAAAGGTATCGTTATCTATTATCTCATAATAACCATGGAGAATATATATTCCATCAATTTGCTCCACGTCATTAGTGTAAACTACTTTGGCCGTGTTGACTATTAGAACTTTATAGAGCGCTTCCTGGACAGTTGGCCTTTCTAGGTCTTCCGGTTGAAGTCCGACTATGGCCGCCGTGTTGCTACAGTTTGCCATTCCGCAAAGACCACCGTAGGCTACTAATGCAACCAGGCCAATAATGACGATGATCTTAATGGCTGTTTTAATCATTCATTTCCCTCTTCCATACCTGAAACGCCCTGTAATCGATTTCTGGCCCCTTTGTACCCTTTCCGCTACATATTATGCTAGTGGGCAATGAAAAGACCGTGTTTGTTTTGGTAATTTCTGTCAATTCAGAGAATCCTCCGAATTTTCGTTTTGGAGGGCATACCGGTAGGCTTTAGGGAGGTTTTTCCACCGGCCATCGTCCTCCGGGGTCTCAAGGATTTTCTCAACCTCTTGTTCTAGTTCTGTTTGTTTGTCCTTTCCGTCACTTTCCACTATTCTTCCTTTCAGCCATATAGGTATTAAAAATAAAACCCGGTAATCCTACTAATATGGCAGCCACAACGAACAAATAACCAGTAAAGA
>JAHIUL010000015.1 GCA_018817195.1 Candidatus Margulisiibacteriota bacterium | reverse complement strand
TCAATTACATTTTCAAGTTCCCTCACATTGCCTGGCCAATCATACCCCATCAGCGTATCTAACGCCGCGCGGTTGATGCCTTCAATGCTTTTTTTGTTCTCTTTATTATACTTGTGCGTAAAATGGGCAACCAAAAGAGGAATGTCTTCTTTGCGATCGCGAAGTGGGGGTAAGGTTACTGGAAAAACATTGATGCGATAAAACAAATCATCGCGGAATTTTTTTTCTTTGACCATTTTCTCAAGATTTTGATGCGTAGCACAAATAACTCGCACATCAACCTTGATGGTCTCAGTTCCGCCTAAGCGCTGAAATTCTTTTTCCTGAAGAACGCGCAAAAGTTTAACTTGAGTAGCAGGCGATAAGTCCCCTATCTCGTCTAAAAAGATAGTGCCGCCATGAGCTAACTCAAACCTGCCAGCGCGTCTTTCCATCGCTCCCGTAAAAGCGCCTTTTTCATAGCCAAATAATTCTGATTCTAATAAATTCTCCGGCAAAGCCGCGCAGGCAACTTTTATAAAAGCTTTTTGCGCCCTGAGGCTGGAATAATGGATAGCGGCAGCTACTAATTCTTTGCCAGTGCCGGATTCGCCGCGAAGTAAAACAGCTGCATTACTTGACGCCACCTGCCGCGCGCCTTCTAAAACCGTTTCCATGGCAGGAGAGGTATAAATAACATTGCCAAACTTGTACTTGCCTTTTAACTGCTGTTTTAATTTGACGTTCTCCGCCATCACTGCCTGCTTTTCTTTTTCTGCTAAATCTCGGATCTTTACAGCCTGTCCCACCATTGAGGCAATAATAGTTAAAAGCTTGGTGTCCTCTTCATAAGGAATATTGCCCTTAAATAAATGGTCAACTGATAACGCGCCAATTACTTTGTTGCCCACTTTAATCGGCACGCAGAGAAACGCAAATTTGCGCTGTTTCAAATCTTTTCTCGCCCGGGTCTTGTTAAGGAACAGCGGCTCTGCCTCAATATCATGCACTACCATGGCTTCGCCGGATTCAACTACTTTGCCGGTAACGCCCTCGCCTATTTTATAGCGGCCGCGCTCTTTTTCTTTTTTGGTTAACCCTTGGGCAACTTCAATGCGCAGCTCGTTGGTAATTGGATCAACTAAAGTAACAGTGCCGCGTTTCATTTCCAGGGAGTCGGATAATACGTTGAGGATGGAGCCTAGGCTTTTTTCCAGATCAAGCGAACCGGCGAGCGCTTCGCCAACATCTGCCAAGACCTTTACTTTCATATCACGCATTGGGCTCATACAATTTTGTAGTTTATACAATTATGTAGCAGATGTCAAGGATCATCTCGAATACCCTCACCCACTTTCCCTCAGCCATTTATCTTTCTTCAAACGCCCTCTCCCAGAGGGAGAGGGCAAGCTACTACTCTATTCTCCCCTCGCCCTCTGGGAGAGGGGCCGGGGGTGAGGGCGTAAAATTATTTAATACAGACCACGGTTTGCGAGGTTAAATCAGATAAGAGCTTGATGCCTTTATCAAAATCATGGACCTTAATAACTGATTCATAATCTTTAGCTTCTGGAATAATCTCTGCAGCCCTATTGGCTAAACCATCCAACCACGCTTTGTTAAACCAAACGTCTTTGTTGTCCATGAACAACGCAGTGTAAAAAATATTGGTCTCAACTAAATCCAGGAAAAAGTGCGAGCCAAAGGAAAGCTCCGGCATAAACCCGCCCTGGGGATCGTCAACCTCAACTAGCGCATCAACATTGTGGATCTCAGCAAAAGTAACCGGCACTCCCAAGGTCGCGTCGCGGCTGCCCCAGCGCCCAGGACCAATTAATAATGTCTTAATACCGCGGCTTCCCTTGTTTAACCGGCCTATCAAACGCGCGACTTCAAACTTTTTGTTCATTAACAGGTCCCGATAAGCTTCTGTATCAACATAAATTAAACGCTTAATATTTTGCGACACACTGCCGCCCATAAAATTGCCTTCGGACTTAAAAACTAACTGGTCTTCTGTTAACCCCCTGGGTATCTTTACCTGCGCGACTTCTCCCCTGGCCTGCAGCGGCCGGCATTGCACCACATTAACCTGATATTTGCCCTGCCGGTTAAAATTAACTGTAAATTCTACGTCAACAGGATACTGGTAGGCATCTTCTAAAGTTTTCAGCATAGTCTGCATGGTTTTAGAAAAATCCGTTTGAGATAAAAGCTTGTCAAAGGTCAAGATCCAGGATTGGCCGTTAATATTTAACTGCTGCATCTTGTTTTCTGCTTCCAGGTCGCGCTGGCCGATTAAATCAAGCTTAACCTCCGGCTCGTCTGTTAACAATTTTTGCAAAGCCAGGGTCTGTAAATCATTAGCCTGGATATTTAAAATATCAACATCATGCTGGGAAAACCTTTTAGCCTTTTCCATGCCGGCATACGGCCGCATCAGGGGCTGGTCAAGCGCTACAATACGAGGATAATCCCCTTCTACCCGGTTAACCGCGCGCGTGCCCAAGCCAAACACCAGGCGCAGCATGCCGGCCTTGGGGTCCATGTCTTTATGCCAGACAAAAGTGTTGTAAGAAAAGCCCACTCCGGCAATATAAGGAAAGAAATGGTGTTTGCGCTGTGTGCCGGATACGCGCTGGACTAATAAAGCCATTTGCTCATCAGCCTGGCTCAAGCCCCGCTGCAAACGATAGTTGAGCGCGTCTTCATCCATGGTGCTGGCATAAACCTGGCGCACAATATCTTCAAAGCGCTGGTAGCGCTCCTCCGGCGAGCCCTGGTTAACGTCAAAAATGCTCTCATACTTGCCGGCAAACGCGTTGCCAAAAGCGTCTTCCAGCAAACTGGATGAGCGCACAATAATCGGCGACTGGCCGTAATACTCGATAATCTGGCGGAACTGTTCGCGGATTTCGTGCGGAAATTTTCCGGTTAAAATCTTTTTGCGCAATTCCGCTGCTTTGCTAAAATAGCCGGCTTCGGTTTTTTGCTCCAGCCACAATTCCCACCAGCCGTTCTCTACTATATATGTATAGAACACATCAGAACCAATGTAGAAGGAATCGTGCGGCTCAAGGATTTTGGACATTTTCTGTTCTAGAATTTTACGCGCTAATAACATGCCCAAAGCTTTGCCGCCAATAAAGCCTGTGCCCACCATGCGGGACTTGATAGACAGCAAATCTTCAAGCGTTAAATGCTCTTTGATCAACGCCAGCATGCGCGCTTCGCGGCCCAGCATGATCTGGTCTAAGCGCGAAAGCATTTTCTGCTTAACAGGCATTTGCCCGCGCTTTTTAGACAGCTCTTCTGCAGCAATGAATAAGCGGTCCCAGTAATCGAGGTTCCTTTCCGCTGTTTCTGCGCCTTTTTGCGAGATATAGGAAAACAATTTGCTCGCGTCCACACTGCTGGTAATAGGCACAAACCTGTTTTTCTCTTCTAAATGCGGCAAAAACATAGTTGGCGAATAGCGCTCCCACACTTTTAGCGGCTGGACGTAAAACTCTTTTTCAAAATGATACACATCAAGCAATAACTGGGTTGTTTCACGTATCCTGGCAATAGTTTTAAACGAATGGTTGTCGCGCAGTATAGCAAAGTAGGCAATTGTGTCTAATTTGAACAAATACGGGCAGGTAACCATAAAGAAATTGCCGATCATTAAATCTGTGGCCCAGCTTTTGAGCAAATCTGTTAAACAATCAAACACATAAAAGGCCTCCAACCCCTCTTGGGCAATGATGGCATGGACTTCTTTAGTAAAACTTTCAAAACCCGAAGCAGCGTCAACCTTGTATGTTTTAACTTTTTTGTTTGAAGAAGAAATTAACGGCGCATGCTTGGCAAAACGGATGTAGATTAATTTCCGGTTGTCTTTAAGGGATTGTTTAACGTACGGCGCAACAAAATGCTTGTAGTCGGCAATGTCATCCACCTGCCAGACAACGTTGTCGCCCAGGCGCAGGTTTTGCACAATCTGGTCAAGCCCTTTTATTCCAGTGCTTACTGTGTTCATATATTGTGGCTCGACACCTTTGAGCTTAAATTATATCAGAGAATCAAAGCGAACCAAATTCTGGCAATCAACCAGCGCGCTTAAGGCTTTGCTTTCAACTTCAATGCCCCATTCCTCACACGCAGCCACAGGGTTAAGACCGCCGGGAATAACCAGGCCAACACGGTTAACGCCAACAGTCATGCCAAGCACCGGCTGGCCGGGCCTGCCGATATAAATCGCGCTGCCAAAACCAGCTTCTTCAGACTGCTTGATGATTGCTTCAGCCTGCTTAATAGACGCGGCCGGGATTTCGCGCAAACCTGCTAAAATTTTGCCTGAGCCTTTACACGCTTCCCTTACACTGGTCATTTTGCTTCTGATAAATATCTCATGCGGGTCTAAAGTTGAGCCCGCGTAACTGACCAATTCAGTAAAGCGCAATGGTTTATTGTCCTCAATCTGCAGCACCCCGCCAAATTTTGATTCAACTGGAATGCCGGCTTTTAACAATAAACCATTGAAGTTAGTCGCGCACATGGTGCCAAAACAAACCTTGCCTGTTGGCACTTTCAAACCGCCAAATTCTCCGCCTGCTTCAGTTACAGAAACCATCTGACCCATACAGTAATTTTTCTTAAATGCCTCAGCCATAATCTTGAGCGCTTTTTTAAATTCACTTTTGTGGAAAAGTGATAAGTTAAAAATTACTGTGCCTTTTTTAGCTTGAAGGTCTAAATCCATTTGGTAAGAAAGGGATTCAATGCGCGAACTAACTAAGCCAATCTTCTCTGAAATCATGGAGTTCTCCAGCTCTTCCTGGCCTTTCTTGGTCAGCATCCTGCCCTCTTTCCAAAAAACCTTAACCAGGCCCTCTTGGCCCAGCTGCTGCAGATGGTGCCGCACGGTCCTCTCGCTCAAGTCAATGCCCAAATCCTTCAGCCGGGCTGAAATATCCTTGGACCCAACCGGCTCGTCAGATTCTGAGACTATTTTAAGTATTGTATTTATTTTCTTTTCCATAAAACTATTGTTGACATACGGCAATCGATTGCCGTATAATAATAACTCGCTTTGCGACTCTTGTAAAGAGCAAAAATAAACCTGTATGAGGAGGTGTCCATAGAATAGTAAATATTTAGTTGGTCGTTGGCAGTTGGAAGTTGTTAGTTAACAAACGGAGGTGTCGAGCAAATGGTAAAAGCAATCATAGACCAGGTTAAAAAAAGAAATCCAGGTGAAGCCGAGTTCCACCAAGCAGTTGAAGAAGTCCTCGAGTCCATTGCCCCGGTTTTAGACAAACATCCAGAATACAAGCAAGCTAAAATAGCCGAAAGAATAGTTGAGCCAGAAAGACAAATTATCTTCCGTGTGCCCTGGATGGATGACAAAGGCCAAATCCATGTTCAGCGCGGTATGCGCATTGAATTTAACAGCGCCATTGGCCCATACAAAGGGGGACTCCGCTTCCACCCTTCTGTTTACATCGGCATCATCAAGTTTTTAGGTTTTGAACAGATCTTCAAAAACTCATTAACTGGACTTGCCATGGGCGGCGGTAAAGGCGGCTGTGACTTTGACCCTAAAGGCAAATCAGATAACGAAGTCATGAGGTTCTGCCAGAGTTTTATGGGCGAGCTTGCCCGCCACATCGGGCCTGATACTGACGTACCTGCCGGCGATATTGGCGTTGGCGGCCGTGAGATCGGCTTTATGTACGGCATGTACAAAAAGATCAGGAACGAATTTACCGGCGTATTAACCGGCAAAGGCCTTGATTGGGGCGGCAGTTTAGCAAGAACTGAAGCCACTGGTTACGGTCTAGTCTACTTCTTGCTGGAAATGTTAAAGGATGCCGGCAAGAAC
>JAHIUL010000200.1 GCA_018817195.1 Candidatus Margulisiibacteriota bacterium | reverse complement strand
CAGCGTAAATAAAAGGGAGCATAACATTGTCAGTAATATTAAGCTTGGGCAGCAAATTAAACATCTGAAAAACAAAACCAAAAAAGCGGTTGCGCAGCCTGGCGTAGTCGCTTTCGTTCATGTTGGAAATATCTTTGCCCAAAAGATGATATTGCCCGCTGTCAGCTTTATCCAGCAGGCCAAGGATCGCTAAAAGTGTGGATTTACCTGAACCGGACGGCCCCATAATAGCCACAAATTCGCCTGGCTCAATCTTGAGGTCAACTCCGCGCAGGGCATAGACCGGAACTTTCCCGCCAATGTAATAGGTCTTGGCAATGTTTTTTAGCTCAATGAGCGGCATTAGTTATTGTTTCTTCTTTGCAAAGGGTTGGTTGGCCCGCGGCGGCGTTCAAATTGCTTGTTAAAATCTTCAATCATTTTGACTGTTGGAATAACTAAGTCATCCCCCTCTGCCAGCCCGCTGACAACCTCAATATTGGTTGTGTTGGCTAAGCCAGTCTTGATCTGCAGGCTTTCTGGTTTTTTATTTGGGTCCTTTTGCATAAAAACATAAGAGCGGTCGCCCATCTTTTTGACCGCGCGCAAAGGAACAATTAAAATATTACTTTTCTCTTCCTGGACAAAATTAACCGTGGCGCTCATGCCGGAGCGGAAAAATGCCGGCACTTTTTTGGGCAGGATATCAACTTCGTAAATAGTCACGTTGCTGATCACCTGGGATTCATAAGCAATATGCTCCACCACGCCGTCAATTTCCGCGCCCTGATAAGCATCCAGCACAATATTGACCAGCTGGCCATTCTTTATCCTGCCAATATCTGTTTCATCAACCTGGGCTTTAACAATTAAATAATCCGCCATCACCAGCACTGCGTCAGCCGCAGAAACCGACTGGCCAGGCTCAACTGCCCGCTGGATAATAAAACCATTTAAAGGAGCAACTATTGGCGTAGGTTTATAAACATCTTCCCAGCGTTTGACCTCAGCGGCGCCTTTAGCCCTGGCCGCATCCAACAGCGCAGCGCGATCACTGGAGCTCATCCAGGCCAGGATCTGCCCCTTTTTTACACGCTGGCCTTCGCTGACTAATACCTCATCAATGCGCCCGGCAATCGGAGGCTTTACTTCCAGCCTGTTGCGCGGCTGGACAATGCCGGTTGAAGGAATCTCTGCCTTAATCGCACCTTTTGTTACTTTAACTGTCTTGTACTCTTCCTGCTTCTTTTCCGCGCATGAACTCAGAAGAATGGCTCCTAGCATTAGAATAGCAAAGATCTTCAGTTTCATTTTACGTAACCTCCGTATGACTTATACCAACTTGCCTCAGCTAACAAGGCTGATTTTTTATAATTCAATAAGCTCTTCTGCTGTTGGATGTAGGAACTTTCGATCCTGTCCCATTCATCGTAATTAGTTAAACCATTTAAATATTTAACGCGGGAAATCTTGGCCCGCTCTTCTGATGCAGCCAGGGAAATCTCGGCCACTTTTAAACCTTCCAGGCTGTCGTTAAAATTTTCAAATGCCTCTTCTAAACCATACCTGATATCCTTTTTTGAAGCTGAGAAATCTTCTTTCGCCTGGTCAAGCTTTGCGCTGTAAATTGCCCGGTCAGCAATATTACTGCCTCCGGGAAAAAGAGGATATGACAGGCTTAAGCTCCATGATTTGCTGGTACTATCCGGCGGCCAGTCACTGCCGCTTTTGCGGTAGCTGCCTGACAAGGAAACTGACGGCAGGAAGCCGGAAATAGTCGCTTTATAAGCCAGCTCAGCTGATTCAATTTGTTTAACTGCCTGGATATAAGATGGTGTTGTTTTTAGTAATTGCTCAAAATCAGCAGTTGAAGGGCTATCAAGAGAAATTTCCTCTTCAACATCAGCAACATCCTGCCCTAACAATTGGGAAAGTTTTAATTTAGCCAGCTTAAGGTCGCGTTCAGCTGATGACAAATCATATTCCGCCTGCGCTTGATCCGCCCGCGTGCTCATTAAGTTTCCCTTATCCTCTTTGCCGCTGTCATAGCGCAGTTCAATTAAAGCGGTATTATCTTTGCGCTGTTTAAGGATTT
>JAHIUL010000199.1 GCA_018817195.1 Candidatus Margulisiibacteriota bacterium | reverse complement strand
AAGATCAGCTGCGCCGTTTAAGTTTTCCAGCTTGGTTTTTAGGTTTGTTCCAGCTTGGTCACCATAAGTTGAATCAGCCAGGTTGCCGTTAATCACAGTAAAAGCCACATTATGTTGATTGATATTAGTGACTTCTGAACTGATGATTTCGTCGCAGTATTCATAGGGGATGCCCCGCGCGCCTTTGCTGTTTGCTTTTCCTTCAGCATAGCGGATGCCGTTTAATACCGCAAAACTAAACAAATATTCACCGCCCGGTTCTTCCAAAGTTTTAAAAGTTAAAGGAGGCAGGGGATTGGGAGGGTAAAGCACGCCGTTTGATTTTATTTTATATTGATAGGTTGTATTAGGGTAAAGGCCGGTGATTTCTAAATAATGATATTTTGTTGTGCCGGCTGCTGAAGTCGTTTCAGTCAATGAGCCGATGCCGTAAAGAATTTCAGTTGTGCCGGCTTCATCTGTGGTTGTCCAGGTGATGATCATTGAGTTGTTGGTAATACTGGTGGGTTCGACGTTGGACGTGATGGCAGCTTTAGCGGGTAAACTTAGTAACGCAAAGCTCAAAACGCAAAATGCAAAACGATAACTTAAAATTAAAAACGTTTTAAGTTTTGAGTTGTAGTTTTTAGTTTTAAATTTTAACTTTTTAGTTTTCATTAGAATCTGTATGTTACTCCTAAAGTTTGAATAAATCTCACATCAGACACTTCAAATTCCTTTTCTTCGTCAGGCGGAACTTCTCGGCTGCCGTAGGCGGCGCCTGTTGAGATTGGGTCAAATTCTAAATTATAATCTACTTTCCAGGCATCCCGTTCAACGTAGAAATTGCCAAAAACAACCTTGCTCATGTCCAGGCTGGTTGAATCCATCTGAACAAAGTTAAGCACTGACTGGGCGTTAAAACCCAGGGAAAGGCCGATGATTGTGCCCCAGGCGTTAATGTTTGAGCCCAGATCGAGCCTTACAGGAGCGCCGGGCAGGATGCTAAGGTTGTTATAAACTTCATCAATATTATTTTGTGCTTCTGCTGTCAGCCCAACGATTGTTGGTTTTGGCAAAAAGGTCGCGCCGCCGCGAAACCACATGGGCAGGGCAAAAAACTGTGTTTCCAGGCCGATCCTGATAAAACTAATATTGCTGATAATAATTTCTTTTTGCTTGTCATCCTCAACAGTGATAATTGTTATTGGTGTTTGGTTTTGCTCGAAATCAACGGCCAATAAGATTGGTTTCTTTAAAGCAAAACCATAGCGGACCTTTTTTGGCAGGGCGTAATTTTTTTCCGGCTCAAGCAAAAATTTTGTGCCGTCTGCCTCAAAACTAGTGATCCAACGGTCTGAAAAAAGATCAAGCGATGTTTCTCCGCCTGGCTGGATCAGCTGGTCAAAATTTTCAACTTCGCTGGTGTTAATATCACGGTAACTCATATAAGAGGCAATGCCGTTGCCTTTAAAGTCTAAGGAAGAACCCCCAATGTTTTCCATGGCAAGGCCAACTGTAAGCCAGTCAGTTACATCATACATAGCGCCCAGGTCAAAGCGTGTAGTGCTGGCAGTATAATAGCCGCGATATTTGGCAGTGGCTACTAATTCCCCGTCCGGGACTTTTAATTGTTTGCGCTGGTAGCCGGCAGAGGTGCTATATTTGTCCGGATCATTGATCCAATTAATCAGCTCTGCCTCATTTTCCGGATCAAAATCAGGGGTGTACAGGAATACATCTTCTGCGTCAGAACGCACCACGGTGCGCACGTCATTTTCAATATTGGCTGCGGCGTTGATTGGGATCATGTTTAAGCCAACATAGAGTTTGTCATATCTGCCGGCCAATGTAGTCATAAAAGGAGTGTCTATATTAACATTATTTCTCATTTCCGCCAGAGCAACAGTTGGGACCAAAGCTTCTTGGGTTATAAAACCGTCCCAGATAGCTGAGCTGCTTTCATAAGTTGTTACTGTCCCGCCAGAGTTAAAGGTGAACTCAAACTTTCCGTCAGAAGTGATTGCCATATCATCGCCAAATTGCTGGCCGTGGAAATCAGTCTGGACTTTTGGTGTGACAGGAACGTCTCCTGCCAGGTTCATATTAAATTCAAACGGGTT
>JAHIUL010000198.1 GCA_018817195.1 Candidatus Margulisiibacteriota bacterium | reverse complement strand
TGATGTTACTATTTTGAAATGTTAAGGGTTATTACTATTTTGAAATGTTAATTTCTCTGGTAACCTCTAGTTTAGAAAGGGAGGTTATCAGACATGGACAAGCAAAGGTTAATAGTAACAATGAAGGATATGCAAAGATACAAGGTATTACAAGAAGTTATTGAAAAGAAGCTTAAGGGAACAGAAGCTGCAGAAATATTAAAGCTGACACCTGTTCATGTTTCAAGGCTCAAAACAAGGCTGTCTAAGGAAGGTTTTGAAGGTATTTTGAGAAAGGCTGTCCCTGTGCCCCCAAACAAGAAAATAACGGAAGAAATGATCAAAGAAATCATCAGGGTTCGCAAGGATTTCTATTATGATTTCAATATCATGCACTTTAAGGACAAATTAGAGGAAAACCATAATATTCATCTTTGTTATGAATCCCTGAGGCAGATTCTAGTTCAGATTGATGATCATCACCCAAAAAAGAAGAAGAAAGTGCATCGGCAACGGCGCAGAATGCCTAAAGCTGGCATGCTGGTGCAAATGGATTCTTCTCAGCATCATTGGTTAGCCCACATTCCCAGTAAATGGTGGTTGATAGCCATGATTGATGATGCTACTAATGAAGTGCCCTACGCGAAGCTCTTTTCTGGCGACACTGTATTCACTAATATGCAAGTCATTAGGCGATTTCTTGAGCTGAAAGGTGTTTTTATGAGCCTCTATGCGGATAAAGCCAGCCATTTCAAAACAACCCGCTATGGCAGCCTTCATGTCGACATAAACCAGGAACAAGATGACACCCAAATAGAACGGGCATTAGAAGAATTGGGGATTACCCTCATTCCAGCCAATTCCCCTCAGGCTAAAGGCCGCATAGAACGTCGTTTCAGGTTATTTCAGGACCGCTTCATCAAAGAAATGCGCCTGGCAGGGATTAAAGACTATGATGAGGCCAATAAATTTCTTCAGGAAAAGTTCTTACCCTGGCACAATAAGAGATACATGCTTGAGGCCGAAGGTGTGTACATGCCTTTACCTAAAGAAAAGAATCTGGACCTGGTTTTTTGTATTAAACAATGGCGAACAGTTAGAAAAGACAATACCATTAGTCTCAATGGACAAATCATTCAGATAGCTCCTTCTAACATCAAACTTTCTTTTGCTAAAACCAAGGTTCAAGTCTGCCAGTTAGAGGATAACCGTATTTTTGTGCTGCATAAGAACAAAGTTATTGCCGAATGTACCATCAACAAAAACACAAAAATCGCAAAGAGAATAAAAAAGATCGAAAAATTATTAAATCAAAGAGAATATATTAAGCCAAAGAAAAAGCATTGGCCAGAAAAAGGACACACTTCTGCGCCAGATCATCCTTGGCGAATGGATTTTGCTGTTTGGGAAAAGAAAAGGCAATTGAAAGAAACCAGGCTTAATAGATCAAGATGTCTTGTTAAGGTTTCTTAACATTTCAAAATAGTAAATTATTAACATCTTGATTTAGTAATAACACAAAGCATTAAATTTAATCCTTTCCCGCAAGTGGGCGCTGAGATCAACTATCATTTTTAATACAACAAAGAGCAGCAGCAAAAATATCGGCTGGCCAAAGATCATTGTCAGCATCAGGCCAAAGATTAAGGTTAACTGCATAATAATAATCCTGGCATAGGGTTGGGCCATTAGCATGCCGGTTTGGGAGTTGTCGCGCTCCCGATTGATCCAGTAATTTGTAATATAAGATTGCCCGTGGCTTAAGAAAAGGCAGACAATGGCAATCCAGGTGTCGGACAATAAGGCCAATGGATGGATTGGCTGGGCGTAGAACTCGGCGGCAATGGCAAAAATAAAAATACCATGCACCAGCATGAATCCCCCAAAATGGACGGTAAAAAATAAACTGGCAGCGCCTCTCATTAAAACGGTTAGAATAACTGAATCACCTTTTTCAATTTTTGAGGTTAACATTTTCAGAATATTAAAAAAGCCGATGACCGCGCTTTCGGCCCAATAAAGAAATAGGATATCGACTATATGCCAGCCGTTAAAAAGCACGCCATAAATAGGAAATAAATTAGCTAGCAGTAGAATAATAGTTGAGGAAGGAGCTTTTTGTTTAGGGCCAATCATTTATTGATTCGTTTATGCAGCAGTTCAGCTGATTTTTCCACGCAGCCGAGACAGGAGATTTTTCTTAACTTGCGAATTTCCCTGCATTTTGTGGAGCCGGCCACTTTAATAAATTCGTCTTCCATTTCTTTAACATGATCAAGGTTTGTTTTAGCCAGAATAGCTTTGGCCGCGCAGATAGCGCCGCATTCACCTTGGGGGGCACGGCCGTGGCCGCGGCTGATTTTTTCTTTGTCAACTTGATCGAGTTCTCCAAAAGCCGTGAGAATTGACTCGGCGCAATTTAAGCGTTGATGGCCATCGCGGCCGAGGAAGT
>JAHIUL010000197.1 GCA_018817195.1 Candidatus Margulisiibacteriota bacterium | reverse complement strand
ATTTATCAGGGCCCGGCAGTTACCCGCTATGAGCTTCAGCCAGAGCCCGGAGTAAAAGTTAACCGTATTAATAATCTGGCCAATGATATTTCGCTGGCTATGGCTGCCCAGGGAATTAGAATTGAAGCGCCAGTGCCTGGCAAATCAGTTGTTGGCATTGAGGTCCCTAATCCAATTGTTACGCCTGTTAGGTTAAAAGAAATAGCAGAAAGCAAGGTTTTTCAAAACCATCCCTCAAAACTAGCTTTTTGTATTGGTAAAGATCTAGCCGGCAGCCCCATAGTTGACGATTTGGGCCGAATGCCGCACTTGTTGATTGCCGGAACCACTGGTTCTGGCAAAAGTGTTTGTATTAACTCAATTATCACCAGTTTATTGATGCGCGCCCGGCCGGATGAAGTTAAGTTTATTATGATAGATCCAAAGATGGTTGAATTGTCAGTTTACAACGGCATTGCCCACTTATTAGCTCCAGTTGTAACTAATGTTAAAAAAGCTGCCGTAACCCTCAAAGCCTGGGTCTTGCAGGAAATGAACCGCCGCTATGAACTGTTCCACGCAAAAGGCGCGCGCAACATTGCCGCATATAATAAGAAATTAAAGAGCCAGGAAGAAAAACTGCCTTACCTGGTGGTTATTGTTGATGAGTTGGCAGATCTGATGATGGCAGCTGCCAATGAGGTTGAAGGCGCGATCTGCCGCATTGCCCAGATGGCCCGGGCCACGGGCATTCACATGATTATTGCTACTCAGCGGCCTTCGGTTGATGTTATTACTGGTTTGATCAAGGCCAATATTCCCTCACGCATTGCTTTTGCAGTAGCTACTCAGATTGATTCCAGGGTCATTCTCGATTCCTCTGGCGCGGAAAAACTTTTGGGTCGGGGCGATATGCTGTATAGTCCGATTGGCGCGATGAAGCCTACCAGGGTGCAGGGCGCCTTTGTAACTGATCCAGAGACTGAAAAAGTAATCGAGTTTGTCAAAAATCAGTGCGAACCGGAATATATTGAAGAAGTGTCAACTATTCAGCCGCTTGATTTGGAGCAAAAGTCTGGTGATAGCAGCGGTGATAGGGATGAGCTTTTTGGTGAAGTCGCCAAGCTGATTGTTAACACCGGACAGGCGTCAACTTCTTATGTTCAGCGAAAATTTAGAATTGGTTATAACCGCGCAGCCCGCTTAATGGATGAAATGGAAGCAGCTGGAGTGGTTACCGCGCCTGAAGGCGACAATAAGCCTCGCCGCATCATTGCCTCGCTGGAGAGCCTTAAGGATTTAGGGGTTAACTAATTATAACTATCCTATCCCAAGCGTTTTTCTTGCTAAGACGGCGAGTAAGCTCAGTTGTTTTGGTTTGGGCGGGGACGTGCGTCTTCTGTTAACTACGCTGTCAGCCAAGACTTGGGCCTTTCTTCCTCGTTTTTGTGGCAAATCAGGGAAGAGAGGAAGAGAAGCGCCTTCCTTTAGAACCAATACACCCAATATTTCAAGAATTTTGATCCTTTGTTGCTCGGGTAATTTTGCAAATTTTGAAAAATCGTGGCCAAACCATTGATCTAATTGTTTTGGTTTTATTTTTTTATCTGTTATAGCGTTTTCTATCTGCTCTCGCCTCAGATTTCTTAAATTGACCAGGTCTAAACGTGGTTTTAATGTTTCTGCGTAAGTGCCAATCAAATGCACTGTATCTGCAAAAAATCGCGGATGGATGACGGTTTCATAAAGATATTTAGATAGATCAGGAACTGTGTATTGAACAACAGGTATTCGATCATGAGGAGGTCCGCCCAGAAATGTTATGTCAGCAAGCCCATAATTCACTAATAAACGTATAGAAAAAGCGATTTTACCCAATACGTTGCTTAGACAATTTTGAAAGCTGTATTTAGGCAGTTTAATGCGGCTGCCAGGGTAAAATGATTTTGCTGCTCTTCTGCTCAATTCCCAGAGGACATAATCACCCCTGGATCTTCGTTCTATTGGCAGTTGTTTTGTTCCATGTGATTGCATGTATATATATCGTCCAAAAACCCCTATAATTTCACTTTTGAATGGGATATAATGTGCTTGAAATGGTTGATTTTAAAGGAATTTTTGGTTATTTGAAGTTTGCAATTTGTTTGTATCTTGTTTCTTGTATCTTGAGTTTTCCCACAGGTGCTTTAGATAAGCCACCGCAACGCATTATCTCCGGCATGCCATCAATTACAGAAATGTTATTTGCATTAGACCTTGATGGCCAGATAGTTGGGGTTACGACTAATTGTAATTACCCGCCTGAGGCTTTGAAGAAGGAAAAAGTTGGCGGTTTTTTCATGAATTTGGAAAAAGTTGTATCACTTAAACCTGATTTGGTTGTTATGCACGAAGATGCTCAAGCT
>JAHIUL010000196.1 GCA_018817195.1 Candidatus Margulisiibacteriota bacterium | reverse complement strand
CAATTATCTGGCCAACCGGAAAACCAACTAGTTCATCTACTTCACAGGTTAGCTCTTCCCAGCAAGCTCAGACAACTGGTGGAACACGTGGCGTGCCGACCCAAACAGCTCCGACAAAATCGAAAGAAGTTGCGCCAACCCAAGCCCCACAAACAGCTGCTCCTGCCGCTGCGCCGGCTAAAGCCGCTCCTTCTATAGCCAGGGCATTGACTGTCCAAGATATTCGCGCCCATCTCTTAAATATTCAGATGAACCCAACAGAAGCTAATACTAAGTTAGCTTCTTTAATGCTGCGTAATGGAGTTGAGCTTTCGCGCACAAATTTTGTCAAGATAATGAGTATGCTGCAGGGCACAAATAAGTCCCAGGCAATGCAGGAAGCTTCTGTTCTGCTGCTAATGAAAGGTATCGATTCTCCCCAGGCGGCCAAAGTTCTTGGTCAATATTTTTCACAAAATCCTGGTATGGCTGCCCAACTTATGGGCGCCCAGGAATCAATTGGCAATTTAATTTCTGCCCTGGGTATGGGCAAGGGTCTTTTAGATGCCAATTTAGTTTCCCAGTTGACTGCGCTACTTTCGCAGTTTGATGAAAAATTTCAGAATTTGGTCCAGAAAGCTGCGGGACAAAAGGGTATTAATCAAGAAGCCCTGCTCAATGATGTTAGGGCCTTAAAAGCACTGATGCAGGGGCTTCAAGCCAAAGCTCCGACATCTGGTAAGGCTGAGGCGCAAGCACAGGCCCAGGCATTATCTTCTGCTTTAATGGAATTCCAGGGTAAGATGGATGGGGTGATCCAACATCTATTAGCCCAGGCGCTTTTGTCTCAAGGTGGCCGTCAAGAAGTTAATTACCTTTATCATCAAATTCCTAACGCCATGACTGACCCGCCTAAGAATTTTGAAATTGTGGTCAAGCGGGAAGGCGAGGGCAAAGATTCCAAAGTTGACCCGCGCAACACCCAGGTTGTTATGTCCATGGAAACCCAAAACATGGGCAAGATGGTTGTGACTATGATTGTTAAAGATGGTAAGGTTTATGTTATTTTTGTGTTTTCAGAAAAAGAGTATGGAGATCAGGGCCGGACAATGATTGCTAAAGAATTTGGCGATCTGCAGCAGAAATTGTCCGAAAAGAACTATATGATTACTGGTTATCAGGTAAAGGTTGACGCGGCTATGTGTAATATAAAACCTTACTTAATACCAATGCTGCCCGGTTTGGAAAATCTATTAAAAAAGATTGATATAGAGGCATAATTATTATGGCGGAAGATATTAATAAACCTGCGGGCGATGCTCCGAAAACTGTAGTTGCCCTGCGTTATGATATGGATCGTGATCGGGCGCCGTTAATCCTGGCTACTGGTCGCGGTGCAGTTGCCGACGAAATTTTGCGTATTGCTGATGATAATCAAATCCCGCTTTATGAAGACCCGGAACTGGCAAAACTTTTGGCGAAGTTAGAGATGGACACAGAAATTCCTCCTGAACTTTATACCCTGGTGGCTGAGGTTCTTTTCTTTGTTTACAAACTTGACCGCATGGCTAAGAAACGTGAAGCTGTGGTCAGGCGCCTTAAAGAAGAAGAAAAAGACAAAAGACGGCCGTAAGATTTCTCCCCTTATTCTTCATTAATTTCTTAATTGACAACCACATTGTTACATTATATAATTTTCTCACAATGACCGACAGAATTTTTGAGATCGGGAAGGCCGGATTGGATAGCGCCGATCAAAGAGTTAGAAAACTCATGGACAATATGGTCAGCGCGCGTGTGCCCGGCTATAAAAAAGCAGAAACAGTTACCCGCGGTTTTCCCCTTGAACTTGAAGCAGCTTCCAAGCGTATTTCAGCTATGAAGCCTGCAGTTGAAACTTCTTACATAAACACCCAGCCAGGCGCTTTGATCAAGACAGATGGTAAATTAGACATGGCGTTGGGTTCCGACGGATATTTTGTTTTAAGTGCTCCCTGGGGAGATGGCTATACAAGAGATGGCAGGTTTCAACTCGATAGGGATGGTAGAATGTTAAGTGTGGCAGGAAATTTACCGATCCAGGGCGAAGCTGGCCCAATCATTGTTACACCCGGGGCGCAGGTTGAGTTTACCCAGACAGGGGAAATTATGGTAGACGGAATAATGGTTGATAAGCTGCGCGTGGTTAAACCGGAATCAAAAGACACCTTAGAAACCTTAAACGGCAGCTTGTTCAAGAAAAAAGATCCATTTGCCGTAATGCTTAGCGTTGAAAACCCTCGAGTTATCCAAGGTTATGTTGAATCTTCCAATGTCAGCGTGATTGATTTAATGATGGAAATGATGGAGCTGGAAAAGACATATAGTTTAAATACTCAGGTAATTAAGAGCCGAAGTGAAAGTTTAGCCAGGGGTAATGAACTAGGACGATCACAATAATGGGGGTGAGGTAAATGTTTCAGCCTTTATACGTTGCCGCAACTGGATTATCTGCGCTTGAAGATGAGATGCTTAACATTACCAATAATTTAGCTAATGCCCAAACAGTTGCGTTTAAGCAGAGCAGGACAGAAAATGAGAGCCTTTATTATGTTGAAAGAAGTTTTAAGGATATGTTGTACGAAGCCATGTCAGGCAATGAGGAGCCGCCGCTTAGTGTTGCATATGGCACTGGTGTGCGGGTAGCTTCCACGCCGGCTGATTTTTCTCAAGGATCAATTAAAGTGACCAAAAACCCTCTAGATATCGCTGTTCAAGGGGAGGGCTTTTTTCAATTTATGATGCAGGACGGCGCGCCAGTTTACGGCCGCGCCGGCAACCTTCACATTGATGATCAGGGGAACCTGGTTGACCCTAACGGCCACAAACTTGATCCGCAAATTGTGATTCCTGATGGGACAACTAACGTAGTAATTCGCCAGGACGGGGTTGTGCTTGTAGCTGTAAATAATGAAAATGAATATTCTGAGATCGGCCAGGTTAACCTGGCGCGTTTTACCAACCCGGCTGGTTTGGAAAGCATGGGTCAAAACTTGTATAAACCGACGACTTCTTCCGGCGAGCCCATGATCGGCACTGCTAGTGAAAATGGTTTTGGCGCGATTAACCAATATGCTTTGGAAGAGTCAAATGTTGAGGTTATTTCCGAAATGATGCGCATGGTTGCGGTACAGCGCGTCTTTGATACTGTTACTAAAGCAGTTCAGTCTTATGAAGGCATGTTGGCCAGTCTTGAAAAGATGAAGTCATAATAATGCAAATTTCAATGACCAAGATACAAGAAACAAAAAATATTCAAATTATAAATTTCAAATTTCAAAAAATTGGATATTGCTTCTTGTTATTTGTTTGTACCTTGTTTCTTGTATCTTGTATATTTGCAACATCATCAACTGCATTATCTGATCCAAAATTTAATATTACTAATGTTATCAAGCAGTATGTTGTTGCAGAATATCCTGAGTGGAAAGATTTGGATGTAAAGGTTAGTTTTAAATCTGATGATAAATTGTTTAAAGGTTTAACCGCGCTTAAAGGTAGTGTTGATTATAAGATTCTTGAGGTTTATAAGGATTTTAAGCCGGTTGGCAATGTGATTTTTCCAATAGTGGTAAAAGCAAAGGGCTTTAATAAAAAAATATTTGTCAGGGCCAAGGTGGAGGTTTACAAGATGGTTGTAGTTGCGCAGGAAACAATCCCGCGCGGGCAGGTCCTTAATAATGATTCTTTGAGCCTGGAACAAAGGGATATTGCCATGCTGCCCCAGAAATTTTATAGCCAGGTTGAAGATGTGATGTTGACTGAAGCAAAAACAAGTATTCCCAAGAACAGCACTATTTTTGCCTGGATGGTGAAAGAAGTGCCTCTTGTTCGCCGCGGCGATGAGCTTATGGTAATAGTTAAAGGCACCAATTTATTAGTTAAGAGGTTGGGTAAGGCGCTTGAAGACGGCTATCTAAACCAGGCTATCAGGATAAAGATGGATAATTCTAAAAATCCGATTGAGGGTGTTTTAATTTCTACGGATGAGGTGGTGGTTAAGATATGATTAGTAAACTTAAAACTAAAAAACTTGTCCCGAGCAAAGCCGAGGGATTAATACTTAAAATTTGTGTCGCGATTATTTTAATGGGTTTTTGTTCGGTTAGTTTTGCTGATTCTATTTGGAACAAGGAAAGTTCTTCTCCCTATAGTACTGGCAAAGCTTATAAAGAGGGCGATATTATCAATATAATGATTTTAGAAAGCAGCCAGGCACAGAATAAAGCAGGCACTGATACTGATGTTAAGGACGATCTTGGTGTAAAATTTACGCACTCAATTCAACAGTTAACCCCGATAATCGGGGCTAATAACCAGGCTACTGGACAACTTTATAACCGTTATAAAGGCTTGGGCGGCACGACCCGCACCAGCAATGTCCAGGCCCGTATTGCTGCTTGGGTAACAGATGTGCTGGAAAACGGCAACCTGATAATTAAGGGAAATCATAAAGTTAAAGTAAACAGCGAAATACAGGAGATAACAATAACCGGCATGGTTAGGCCCAAGGATATCAGCGGGGCAAATTCTGTCTATTCTTATCAAGTGGCCAGTGCTGAGTTGTCTGTTATTGGTACCGGGGCAGTGGCAGAAGCAGAGTCGCCGGGTTGGATAACGAGGATATTAAATTGGTTATT
>JAHIUL010000195.1 GCA_018817195.1 Candidatus Margulisiibacteriota bacterium | reverse complement strand
TTAACGCAAATTAATGGAAAAACAGGCAGAGAGGCTTTGACCAGACTGAAATATCGCATACAGACCGGTATGGAAGCCTGGAGGCAAATATTAGAACATGGCAGTTCAGAAATGATGGAGATGCATGCTGATTCAATTCACACCCTAGCTTTGCTGCCCTGGGATTATAATTCACCACTTTATGGTCGTAAAATGCAAACTGCTGCTCGAGCGGTTTTGCCAAAAGGCAGTGGTACTTGGGAAGAGCCAGAAGTTCCTTTTTTCACTCATTTTGAAACAAATGCTGACCCAGAAATGTCAGCTCGAGCCAGGGCCAACATTGCAGAATCGTTTCGAATGCGTGATAATTTTGTAATTGTCCGCGGCCATAAGCCCTGGAAAAAAGAAGCCTCATATCCTACTTATAATGGTGCAACAGTGAACAAAAAAGGAATGTACCAACTTTTAGCTGACGGTAGAGTTATTAATATTGATGCTGGTATGGCCAAGACTTATGGTGGTCAAGGTGGAGCCCTGGTTTTTGGATCAGACGGCGCTGCCTGGTTGGCAGCTAATGATATGACATTTTATCCTGTACCCTTGCCAAATGGTGCTTAATTCTCAGCTAATTTAATTAAAGGCTCGCTGTTAGGCGGGCCTTTTTTTTGCCAAAAAACTGAAATTTTTATTGAATCAGAAGGATGAATAAGAGAAATATATTATGGTAATACAAGTAAGTTCTAGAGGAATAAACTTAATGAATGCACTGTTTGGCCTTCAGATGAGACCTGGGACAGAGCTTAAGCTTCATTATAAAAGGTGCATCAGTCCGGACTGCCTGGTTGTCTTAGAAAGTGCTGCTAGGCGTTTTGGCAATGGAAATCTTAATCTGCAGATTGATCCAAGATTTAACCCTGTCCAGCTGGATCAGATATTTAACGACCCAAAGGCATTGCGCAGAAGTTTAAGAATCCAGGCTAAGGCTTTTTTCCTGGGTCCTGAACGGACCAGCACTGAGATATTAGCCGAAATTAACCGAGCTTTTGGCCGGTCTGCCACTAAAGGTATATATGAATTCAACGAGCAGGCAGATTTACTTGAAGAAACCGATTATTTAAGCTGTTTAAGGCAAAATATAATAACACTGTTTGTTCCATTTAAGGGAACCACAACAAAAACCCCCCAGGAATTAATCTCTTTGCTTAATCAAGTTCGCCGCTTGGAAGACCATGAGCTAAACAACCGGGTTGTTGATGAGTTATTAAGACTTGATCAATATGATATGCAATATGTGGCTACAGCTTTTTCTGTTTTCCAGCAGGCTTTTCCTGGAGAGCCAAGTTATTTCCGCAAAGCAGCTGATTTTTATTATGGCCAGGTAATTGATAAGAGGAATGTTACATTGCCTGAAAACCTGTCGCAAGCAGAAGTTTCTGCCCATTTTGACGCGTTAAGATTGCCTTCTGCCCAATCTGCCCTGGCTGCTTATGAAAGGCTCCACGTGCTTGTTCCAGCCGAATTCGAGGCTAAAGCCGCTGAATCATCTGCAGCACAGCCAGCGAAAGCGGGTAAAGCAGCCAGAAGGAAGCTGACGGGCAAGAAAAAGCCAAAAAAGAAAAAAACACGCAGTCTTTTTGCCGGCCAACAAGCTCATATGGAAAAAATAGCTGCTGCGGAACAACGCAAATTAGAGATTAGTTTAGTCAAAGAGATAAAGGAATTATGGGGTAAGGCCGGCAAAGAGAAGCCTGATCAAGCAATTGCCTTAATGATTAGACTAAGCACAGCAGACAGCAGGTATTTTAATGAGGTCTTTGGCGCGATAATAGCAGACAAGGAAGAGAGGACTGCGCACTTTAAAAAACTTAATTATTTACGTGATCTGGCTGAAGAAAACGGTTTTGCCTCTGTGGCTAATTATTTTCATGAATTAGCCAATATGTTGGTAGCTGGGATTATCGAGGATATTATTAAAGGCCGCACTTTTGCTGATTTGGCACCGAATTTTAAATGCGGCGAGGGTGGGGCGCTTACAGTTGAAAGCTATTGCGTGAAAAGCTTGACCTTGCTTGATAAATTAATTAGAGACGGAGAAATTGAAGAACTTGATGTTGCTTTGCTTAAAGGGCTTATCCGGGCTTCTGAAGATAGCAGGAACCCTCATCAGGTGGAGGCTGGCCAAACTCTGGCCTTAATGTATGAATTAACACCCGATCATCTTTTTCTAGAAATTTACATGCCGCAAATCGCTAAAAAAGACCCTAAAACATATGAAACATTGAGTAAAGTTTTGGCTGAAGCTGTTGATTCGGCTAAGAAGGCTTTGGCAATATTTAATCATCCTGACTTAAGAAATACTGAATGGCGAGATAGATTGGCCAGAAAACTAGCTTTTCCAATGGCTATGCAGGGTAGTCATATTTTATTATCCGGTCTCGGGACACAGGCAGCTGCCGCAGAAAAATTTAAGGAAGCCTTAAGTATTGATCCAGAATGTACTATTGCCTTAGAAAATATGTGTATGTACGCAGTCAATGTAGGCGACTGTGAGGCTGCGATTAATCATGGCGGTGTGCTTTTGGCCAGGTATTATAAAACTAAAAAAATCCATAAAATGAAAGATGACGCCCCCCCGGAAATACAAGCAAAATTTGACATGCAAACCCTAAAGAAGGTAAGCAGGTCAGTAGGTATGGCCGCTATGCGCTTATTTGAAAAGACGCATGCGCCGGAATATTTAGAAATGGCCAGGGTTAATTATGAAGCTGTCTTTGCTTTTGAAGCCACAGATAGAGCCAGGCATAGTTTATTAGGGATATATTTTTATACCAAGGATTTTGACAAGATAATTAAATTAGCCAAGGAAGTTATTGTTGGCAAGCCCGAACAATTAAGCACTTTTATGCTTTTGATTAGAACGCTTTGGGCTAATGCTGTGCCGAAAAAGTTTAGCAAGATACCTCTTGAATTGATTAAATTGATTAATGATTAT
>JAHIUL010000194.1 GCA_018817195.1 Candidatus Margulisiibacteriota bacterium | reverse complement strand
CAGATTGACCTTCCGTCAAATTATTTTGATAAATGGCCGCGTAACCTGTGCGATTCCTGATCTTAAATATCTTAACCTTGCTTTTGCTAAGCATAGATACACCTCCTGTCACGATTTTACGCCGCAAGCTGCCTCAAAGCAAGCAAATTTTAATGATTAGATTGCAAAATTAACCTGCTCTGATAGAATTAAGGCAAAGGGGTGAAAAAATGAACGTACAAGCTTTAATTTGCCAGAGTTGCGCCATGCCAATGCAGAAGGAAGAAGATTTTGGCACCAATGCTGACAACAGCAAAAACAAAGAATACTGCCACTTTTGCTTTAAGGACGGGCAGTTTACTGATCCCGACCTTACGATGGAAAAGCAAATTGAAAAAATGGCCGGCATGGCCGCAAAAATGAATATTGCCGAAGACAAAGCCAGGGCTATGGCACAAAATATCTTACCTAACCTCAAAAGGTGGAAAACATAATAATTTGGAGGAGCTAAAATGACTGAGAAAAGAAGATTTAGTATTATTTATATCATTATTTCCTTGATCGGCATTATTCTGGCCAGTTTAGCAGTGTTGTTTTCTTCAAAGGCTTTCCCTAAAATGATGGCCAAGTGCATGGAAAAAATGAAAGAAAAAGGCTTGGAGCCGCCTGAATGCTGCAAAGAAGTAATGGAAGAATGCTGCGAGCCTCCCCCTAAGCCAAAAAAAGCTAAGAAAAAGAAGAAATGAAAAAAAGGGCTAAGACAAAGATAATTTGCACCCTTGGCCCTGCTTCAACCAGCCAAACTGTTCTGCGCAACATGATGCTGGCCGGCATGGATGTAGTTCGGTTAAACTTTTCCCACGGCAGCATCCCCCACCGTCTGGAGCGTATTAAAACTATCAGGAAGCTCAACAAACAATACCGCCGCAGCATCAAAATTCTGGGCGACCTTGAGGGCTACCGCATCCGCATCGGCCGCCTTAAATTTCCTGTTGACCTAAAGAAAAAGGACAAACTCTGGCTAACACAAAAAGACACCATAGGTGAAGGTGATTTAATCCCTTTTGACTATCAGGGCAACCTCAGCCTGATAAAAACAGGCCAGCTCATTTTTATTGATGACGGCAATATTTGTCTCAAAGTAATCGGCCGCTCAAAAAGCGCGCTAAAAACAGAAGTTGTTGTTGGCGCCAAGTTAAAACAACATAAGGGCATAAATATGCCTGGAACAAAACTGAAATTCTCCAGTCTAACAGATAAAGACAGGGAGAATATCCGGTTTTGCCTGAAGCAAAGGCTTGATTTTATTGCCCAGTCTTTTGTCAGGAATAAAGACGATATCCTTAAGATCAGGAAATTTTTAAAAAACTCAGAGATAAAAGTTATTGCTAAAATTGAAAATCGGGAAGGCATAAAAAATATTGACAGTATTATTGAAGTGTCGGACGGAATTATGATCGCCAGGGGCGACATGGGCATTTCAATCCCCATGTATGAAGTGCCAATCGTGCAAAAAAGGATCATTAAGAAATGTAACCAAGCGGGCAAGCTGGTTATCACCGCCACCCAGATGCTGGAAAGCATGACAGAAAACCATCTGCCCACCCGCGCGGAAGCAACTGACGTGGCCAATGCCGTGCTTGACGGCACAGATTATGTGATGCTGTCAGGCGAAACTGCTGTTGGCCAGTATCCGGTTGAAACAGTTAAGACTATGGATCAAATTATTAAATTTACAGAACATCATGCGAAATAATATTATCGGAACTATATTATTTATAATGTTATTGTTTGTTCCTGTTTACGCCTTAGATGCAAAAACTTCTGCTTCGCTTAATCCCGTTTCCCTGCCCTATCTTATGGAAAAGGATTTTGACGGCCGGGACTTAAAACTGGGTAAAGTTTTAGATAAAAATAAATATTATACTCGCTACTATATCACTTACATGAGCGGTAACTTAAAAATCTCCGGCATCATGAACGTTCCTGCTGGGAAAGGCCCCTTCCCTGTTTTAATCCTTAACCACGGCTATATCAACACAAAATATTACACTAACGGCCGGGGCTTAAAACGGGAGCAGGACTACTTAGCCAAACGCGGTTATGTTGTTATTCACCCGGACTATCGCAATCACGCATATTCTGACAAAGACCCGGAGCATCAAACAAAACTGCACATGGCTATGTTGAAGATGTAATCAACGCGGCCTACGCGGTAAATGATTCTGACTTAAAATTTTTAGATAAAAACAACATTGGTATGCTGGGCCATTCCCTTGGCGGCGGCATTGCTTTAAGCATCAT
>JAHIUL010000193.1 GCA_018817195.1 Candidatus Margulisiibacteriota bacterium | reverse complement strand
TTTTCGATGAAAAAACAAATAATATATGATATACTTTCTCATCATGATTATTGGCATAGATCTTGGCGGCACAAAGATAGCTGGGGTTTTAGCTACGCCCTCAGGCAAGATCCTCATGGATGTACACATCCCCACTGAAGCCAATCAAGGCAAAAAGCGTGTAATTGAAAATATCCACAAAGTAATTGATACATTGATCAAGAGCCACAAGGTAAAAATCAAGGCAATTGGTATTGGCGCGCCAGGCCCCATATTATATGAAAAGGGAATTGTAGTTGAAGCCCCTAACCTGCCAGGCTGGGAAAAGGTGCATTTAAAAGATATTCTGGAGAAAGAATACAAGGTGCCTGTATTTGTTGATAATGATGCAAACTGCGCAGCCCTGGCTGAGGCTTGGTTTGGCGCAGGCAAATTCGTTAAGCACTTCTTATATATGACTGTTTCAACCGGCATTGGCGGCGGCATTATTATTGATAAGAAACTTTACAGGGGCGCAATTGGCGCTGCAGGTGAATTTGGCCACATGATAATTGATTCAAAAAAAACTTATATCTGTGCCTGCGGCAATTACGGTTGCTTGGAATCCCTAGCTTCTGGAACTGCGATTAAGAAAATGACCGGCATGGATGCCATTGCCGCCCACCTGGCTGCGCATCAGGGAGATAAAAAGGCAAAAAAGGCGCTTGAAGAAGTAGCGCATTATTTGGCTATTGGCGTTGCTAATCTGGTCAACATATTCAATCCAGAGATGATTGTAATCGGCGGCGGCTTATCCAACATGTGGCAGCACATTGGCCTGCCTGTTAAGAAAGAGTTTAAAAAATATGCCCTTACCTTGCCTGCTAAGTCTGTTAAAATTGTGCGTGCAAAGCTCAAAGGCGATGCTGGCGTGCTTGGAGCAGCGGCGTTATGTCTATAGCGATTATTGACTATGGCAGCGGCAATCTGCGTAGCGTGCAAAAAGCTTTTGAAAAGCTGGGCTTCCCTGCTGAAATCACTAAAGATAAAGTGACGATCCGCAATGCGAAAGGCGTTGTCCTGCCTGGAGTTGGCTCTTTTGATGCTGCGTTAAATGATCTGCGAAAATCAAGTTTAGAAGGCGCGATTGAGGAAGCAATTGCTTTAGGTAAGCCATTTCTGGGCATCTGCCTTGGTTTGCAGCATTTATTTGAGTCATCGGAAGAAGGCAAGGAAAAAGGCCTGTCAATTCTTAAAGGCAAGGTCAAAAAATTCAATTTTGCCGGCACGCCATGGAAAAACCAAAGCATTCCCCATATGGGCTGGAACAGGCTGTTAATCAAACACCGCTCCCCTATTCTTGATGGAATTGATGATGGTAATATGGTATACTTTGCTCATTCATATTACGTGATTCCGGATGATGAAATGGTAACTGCGACCAAAACGGACTACGGGATAGAGTTTACTTCCTCTGTTTGGAAGGATAATATTTTTGGCATCCAGTTCCACCCGGAAAAAAGCGGAGAAGTCGGCTTAAAAATAATAAGGAATTTTGGCAAATTATGTTTGAAGTAATACCTGCAATAGATATTCTAGATGCTAAATGCGTCCGGCTGAAACAGGGCCGCTATGACAAAGAAACTGTTTATTCCGGCGATCCGGTGCAGATTGCCCAGCGCTGGGAAGCCAAGGGAGCGCAGCGCTTGCACGTGGTGGACCTTGACGGCGCGCGCACCGGCATTCCAAAAAACATTGAAATTATCAAGACCATTGCCAAGCACGTAAATATCCCGGTCCAGACCGGCGGCGGCATCAGGAATATCGAAGTTATCCAGGAACTGCTGGATTTTGGCGTTAACCGGGTTATTCTTGGCACAACAGCTGTTAAGAACCCAAATACATTAGGCTTATATTGTGAAAAGTTTGGCGACAGTATTGCTGTTGCTATTGATGCTAAGGACGGCAAGGCTGCAACCGAAGGCTGGGTCAAGATTTCTAAAAAAGACATTTTTACTTTGGCTAAAGAAGCAATTGATCTTGGGGTCAGGCGCTTTGTTTACACGGAGATCAGCCGCGACGGCATGTTGACAGGGCCTAATTTTGAAGCGATTAAAGATTTTATTGCCCAAGTTGGCGTGCCTGTGATTGCCTCTGGCGGAGTTTCCAGCAAGGATGATGTTGAGCAGCTTAAAGCAATTGGCGCTGAAGGCTGCATTATTGGTAAGGCTTTGTACGAGAAGAAGCTGAAACTAGAAGAAATCATCTAGAATTATCTTTCTATCCCCTGCCCTTTAAAAGAGCAAAATAGAAAAATTGTCTAACATAAAAGCTGTTACGAGCCGTCTCATAAATGATATCTAACTTCGCATTTCGAATTATCTCTCTTGCCTTGGCAACATTAAAAAGATGAAGATGATCCGGAACATCCAGCATAAGAGGAATAGTAACCAGGATCAATTTAGAAGAATTTGCAGCTTTATTCACAAGTTTTTGCGGGTCTCTGACATGCTCAATCACTTCTGAGAGCTCTGTGAGATCGTACTTCTCTGAAAACTCATAAAAATCAAGGTCCGCTATTTCAGAAATAATCTTGAATTTATAAAGAGAAGTTCGTTTTTTACAAAAATCAATTGCAGAGGCGCTGATATCCAGACCGATTACCTTAATTTGTTCAGGATCCTTAATTAACGGAATTTTTGAAATATTCTCAAATATTTCACCGCAGCCCACCCCGGCAATAAAAATCTTCTTGATTTTCTGAAGCTTAAAAGCCAGATAAAGAATTTCCTGTTTAACAATCTTCCTCAGCATAAAGGGCTCAGAAACAGCATAAAAGAGAGCCATGATAACCGGATGCATCTCGTCCTGATAAAGCTGAGCATTAATCTGTCCGAATTCCTTTTGCGGGTTTTTCTTTTGATATTCCATCATTCTTTGAAAAAGTGTTGGGAAATCAACCCCTAAATAATCCATGCAGTATTCCAGTCTGCTTTTAAGGAAACTGAAGAGGTGATCCTGGGTGCCATATAATCCAACTCTTTCAAAAAGCGCAAAAGTATCTTTATTTCTTGTTAGTTTTTCGAGGAAAGCTTCGAGGTTTTTCTTGGTCAATTCTGCCATGCCAAATATTATAATATATATATATCATTACGTCCACAAATATAATATGCTATAATCTATTATTTGAAGAAATTCAAAAGGCCGGAGCCTTGGAGAACGAAACCTCAAACAGGCTAAAATATCTTTCTGAATTCTATCTTGAAAAAACATTGAAAAACATGAAAATTCAAGATATCTATAATATGGTCATGGGAATAAATAAATTGAGTGATGATTATTCCAAACAAATCAATAAATTTTTAAACTGTACAATCTATTCCGATTACTTAAAGTCAGTTTCCCAACAAATGATCACAATTTCCACTATCAGAAGCGGCAGTTTAAAAGTTTCTTGCCCAAAATCAAAAAGGCTTTTTGTTCTGTTAAACAAAATCCGGGAAAGACAATAAAAGATTTGCAAAAAATAGTCGCACCTCTTGAAAGGATCAAGAAAATTGATGTTTTCACGAAAAAAATGTTAATTTGCTGTTATGTCTTGCTTGAATAACTTATAGTAACAGAGGGGAAAAGGATAAATCTAAATTTTTTATAGTTTTTCGTTAAACAAGAGGATGAGTATCTTCGCCCTCACCTAAAATTATCCCGCCTTGATCAGCAGAAGCATGCTTCCTTTGCAGCTCTTCCAGTCTGCCTTGAAGCGTTTCCAGCCTTTTCATCAGATTTTTGCCTGAAATATTGTCAAGCTTTCCGCTTTCTATTAGCTGCATCTGCAGATTATTAAGTTTGGCGGTCATTTGAGCGAGTTTTTGTCTTAATTTGGGGCCTTTCTTCTTGGCCATCAGCTTATCAAATTCCTGCATTTCCTTCTCAGCTTTCTTTAACTGATCAAAAACCTTCTGGGAAATCTCCGCCTGAGCCTCAACCATTGAATTTAAAAGCTGGAATAATTTATCAATAGTAGTTTCAAAACTGCCTAAGCCGCTGTCATAAGGTCCATATTGATTGGCTCCTCCAACCTCACCTACTCCAAACATATAATCTTACCTCCTTAAGTCGCGATTGATAAATTATTAACCTTATCCCGGTTCCAGGGGATATCGGATTCTTCGGATAATCTTTCCAGAATCAGCAATACAGTTTTGCGCTTTGACATCAGATAAGCTGTTTCCCTGACTTCCAGGGCGCTTTCAATAATATTCAGTTCATGCTCAGCTTCAGCAAACATCTTCTGGTTAGCTTTATCCCTTAGATATCCTATATTATTATCGTCAAATTTCAAGCCCAATTTCACTAAATTTCGAAAAATTGTCTTAATTTTCTTCTCGGTCATTTTCCAGGCTGGACCGGATAATTTGCCATAAGTAGCTCTTTCTTCAAAGGCCTCGCGCAGCATCTGCACAAGTTTTAACTTTGCCAGTTCCTTTCCTTCTTTCTGCAATTGCGAAAAATCATCCATTTTCAGGCCAAGTTTAACCAGGCCGTTTTTTGTTCTGACCATCCTTACCGATACTTCCAAACTGGTTTTCCAATCCCCAAAAATAGCCCTTTTCATGTAAAGGACTCTAAGCTTTTCCATTAAGATATCTTTTTCTTCATCCGGATTATACTGATACTCCCTGCCTCTCTCATCTCCCTGGTCCATAGAAGCTCCAGGCGCCATTTCATAATTAATAACCGGCAGCATACCCTGTTCATCCATCATCTTAGGGATGTTTTTAACAAAACCCTCAATATTAAAACCACTCTTTGCAGCCAATTTTAAAAGATTGCCAATCTCTTTCTCAACGTTTTTCAAATCCTTTCCTTCTCCCTCAGCCAAATGCTTTTTGGCGAAAGTTTTTGAAAGTTCATCCTGCACATAATCCTGTGTTTCCTGTTTAACCTGCGCCACGGCCTCATCTTTTGCCCCTTCTAAAGAGCCATGCTCGCCGCCAAAGTCATATCCGCCAATTTTTTTGTTAAAGAAAGCCCAGTCAAGTGCTTTTTGGGTCCCGTGTTTGGCAAATGCCTGCTCCAGTTTTCCCTGAGCAAAAAGCTCCTTATAAAAAGCGCTTTTTATTTGTTTTAAGACTTCTCCTCTTACAGACTTAGCTGCTTTAGAACGAAAGCTGTTAAGATCTTTAACCTTTATTTTGCCCTCTTTAAGCAGTTTTTGCTCTAACTTATCTACTTCCTTCTTAACCTCACTGCTGCCGTTAACCAAAAACGAAGTATAACTTCTTAAATATTCCCTCACCTCAGGTTCTTTCTGCAAAAGACCAGCATCCTGTTTAGCCTTTTGGACCAATTTACTTTTTGCGGATTTTGTTCCTTGGCTTTTCAAATATTTGAGATCCACCTTATCTGAAAAATCCTCTTCCTTTTCCTCAAGAATGGAACCATATTCCTGATTTAATTTATTTGAAATCTTTTTGGGAGTAAAGGTTTCTCCCAGCTTGGAAAGCAAATCGGATAAAATGGGAGTTCCTTTTTGTCTACCTGTGGCCTCTAATAACTGCTTGGTAAGACTCTCGGCAGGCTTAGTCTTAGAAGTATCTTTAGCCCCTCGTAATACTTGTTCTTTTAAATTCTCGGCAATATGATCCGCTGCCGAAAGGTTAGCGACAACTGCTTGCTGTTGTACATTACCTTGTTGAATTGGCATTTATCTTATCCTCCAAGTCTTTAGCTTCTTTTTCAAAAAATCGCGCTCTCTCAAGATTATCTTTCTTTAAATAAGCTTTTGCCAGAACTATTCGCGGAATGACTTGCTCACGAATAGGATCTATTGTCTGACAATTAAGTGATTTTAGGGCTTCTTCCAATATCTGGATAGCCGTATCTTCTTTCCCTATTCCAATCAACAAAGTAGCCATGATATTTCTGGCCCCGGAGTTTTCCGGATCAAGGCTTACTACCTGGTTCGCGGCCTGGAAAGACTCCTTATACTTATTAAGTTTTAATGCTATTTCAGCCATAGATGTTAAGGCGTCAATCTTTAGCTTAAGGTCTTTTCCGCTGTTTTCCACCGCGCTCTCATAAGCAATATAGGCTTCTTGCAGCCGTTTTTCTTCTCTTAGCAGATTTCCTAAAAGAAAATTTACATAGGGGTCTGATGGATTTTTAGTTAAAAACTCATGATAAAGGGCAAAATACCGCTCTTTTTTTCCCTGCATTTTTTCTTGACTCAGGTCTTTTCCCCAGTGGTAGATGATTACTGAAGTGGCTTTACCACAAATTGACTTTCCTTCCCTATCAAGCAATTGTTCATTAATGGGCCTTACAAAATGAATCCCCGCAAAATTCCTGAAAAGTTTAATCCGGGAATAACTTATGCCTCTGATAGTTTTTCCATAAGGGGCTTCTGTAAGAATCACCCCGTGTGCAAGCACATCTTCAGAAGAGTTCTTTAGATGATCAATTGCTTTCTTCAAATCCTCTTCTTTTAAATACTCATCCGCATCCAGCCAGAGGATCCACGGTTGGGTAGCAAGGGATATGCTGTAATTTCGGGCAGCGGCAAAATCATTTATCCAGGTAAAATGGTGAACCTTAGCGCCTAATCCTTTGGCTACTTCAACTGTGTTATCAGTTGAGCCGGTATCAACCACAATTACTTCTGCTGCATGCTTTACTATGTTTGGTAAAGTTTGCTTTAGATTCTCAGCTTCATTTTTAACGATCATACATACCGAAAGCATATCCTTCTCCTTAGGCAACCGCCTTTACCTCAGTTTTTTCTAAACATCTCAGCTTTTGCCGATACTCAGAAAGTTTATAATTTTTATCAATTATTTTTTCAAACTTATCAAGATATCTTTCTTTCAAGGACTCAGCTTTTCTGATATAACCATGTAGCTTCTCAAGCTTTATCAAAATGTCCTTTTTATCAGAACCGAGAAGATTAAGCTCATATTCCAGGTTAGAGCGTTCAGCATAAAATTCAGCCAGGATCTTGCTCAAGGCCAGGGCTTTCTCTTCCGTGAACCAGAGAGGGGTATATCTATCCTTTATTCCCAGGCGTTCCGCCTGGATCAGGAGCTGGTTCCTTAATTCTCCAATGATCTTGTTATGTCCCTTAGCTTTTTTACCCATTAGCCAACCACCTCAAAAAGGGCCTCGTCATAAGATATCTGGCTCATTTTTTGATTAGTTTCTTCAATCATCGCGTATCTAATATTGCTTCGAATCTCACCAAGTTCTCTCTGATTCATTCCCAAAGAAACCAGCTTTTCCAGCACATTTCCAATTGTCCATTTAGCCACGTTAGCCACGAGACGATTATGATTAAAAGTATTTTTAAAGGCCTCTTCGTAGGTCTCCAGAAGCTTGGTAAAGAGTTTCTTTTTGAACTGGTCAAGTCTTTCTTTGGCGTGGCTTAAAGCGGCAACTAATATAGGTTTAGGTGAACTATCCAAAGCAACCGTGGTTGAAGATAAAGCAATGCGGTCACTTTCCATCTCAACTTTCACATTGCCTTTGTCATCTTTTCGCATGAATACGCCTGAAAGTCTTTGTTCGGCAGGAGCCATGGTTACTTCCCGGGCAGCATCGTCTTGCTGATGCTGCTGTTTGGGATTGGCATAAAACTTTTCAATATTAGAAAGTTCAGCGCCTAATGAGTTATTTCCGATTATTGACATACCTATACCCCTTCTATATATATTATCGTGTTAAATAGGGAAAAACTTGCATGTTTTTTTGAAAATCGAGGCGCGATTTTTATGCTTTTTTAGCGGATTTTTGAGGTTTTTTGGCCGAGGAAGCTCTTTTATTCGCTTGCTTTTTTCTGGCCAGCATTTTGTACAATTGTTTTTTCTCAGCCTTACGCAGCTTATTTTTATCCTGCATCGATCCTTTTTCAAATCCTTTTTGCTGTTTCCTTCTATTTGCTTGCATACGTGCATTAGCTTTATTCACAGCTAATTCCTCGTTCTTTATATCCTCCTTCTTCTCCTGATATTCTTCTTGTTCTCGGCGAAACCTGATCCTTTCGTTGTCCCCCATAAAGGTATTGATAAATAATCTCATTTTACTTCTTTTCTGCCCGTATCTTGTCAGCATACCTTCTATAAAAACCGGCCAACTGTTCATAAAACCTGCATTGTTTGTCCCCTGCCCGCAAATCTCCATCGAATCCAGATTTCCAAATTGCCATCGAGTATAATTTTTATGGGCTATTCCCTTATTAGCATAAGGTGATATATAAGGCATTCCATAAGGATTTGCCTCTCCATCCACTTCCAAACTCCGTAGAGAACTTATTATATTTTGCCATGCGTTAACTCCATCTATATCATTACCAGTTCCCCACGTGCTCGATTCATAAACCGCACCCCACTCCCCATTCTTCTTAAGACCAAAAGAATGTCCCCAATGTAAATCAGTATTTTCGTTGAAAGGCCCGACTACTCTATCCCAGGCATAACTTCTGGCAGAAGAAGGATCATAAATGGATTCTGGAACTATAACATTCCAGCCGCCTATACTAGTAATCCCCTGATTTCCATCCCATATACTTATTTTTGGAGTATACCCCTCCCACTT
>JAHIUL010000192.1 GCA_018817195.1 Candidatus Margulisiibacteriota bacterium | reverse complement strand
GGCGGGTTAGGCTTTAACATTTTTAACCCGGCTCTGGTTGGCCGGGCTTTTCTCGTAGCTTCTTTTCCTGTTCAGATGACTAACTGGATTGCGCCTTTTGCTTACAAAGGGGTAGAGGCAGTTACTTCAGCCACTCCGCTGGCTGTGATGAAATTTCAACATCAGTTGACGTCCTATGCGGATTTACTTTACGGCAATGTCGGCGGAACAATTGGGGAAACTTCTGCTCTGTTAATTTTAATTCCTGGTTTGCTTTTAACTTTGCGTGGCATAATCAACTGGCGCATACCTGCCAGTTACCTGGGAACCGTAGCAGCTGTTGGCGGCATTTTCTGGTTAATTGATCCTGCTAAATACCCTGATCCTTTGTTCCATTTATTAGCCGGTGGTTTGATGCTGGGCGCCTGGTTTATGGCAACTGATCTGGTCACTTCGCCGTTAACTAAAAAAGGCATGTGGATATTTGGCATTGGCGCGGGATTGTTAGTGGTGATTATCCGTCTTTTCTCAGGCTTGCCGGAAGGTGTTATGTATTCAATTTTGATCATGAATGCCTTTGTGCCTTTATTAAATAAATATACGCGACCGAGGATTTTCGGCCATGAATAAGATTTTAAAAATGATCGTTGTTTTAACAGTGATCGGCATAATTTCCGGCAGTGTGCTGGCGATCATGTATCAGTGGTCTTTGCCCAAGATAATTGAGAACCAGATTAAATCAACCAATGAGGCCGTGTTTAAGGTTGTGCCTGGAACAGTCAAATATAAAGAAAATTCAGTTGATGACCTGGTATATTTTGACTGTTTTGATGGCACAGGCGCAAGAATTGGAACAGCTATTCTTTGTTCAGGCAACGGTTATCAGGGGCAGATTAAATTAATGGTCGGTGTAAACGCTGATCTAACTCAATTTACAGGCATGGCTATTCTGGAGCAATTGGAAACGCCTGGTTTGGGAGCTAAAATTGCCGAAGCTAAGTTCCAGGCCCAATTTAAAGGATTGGCCAGCCGGCCGCCTATAGAATATGTTAAAGGTAAGTCGCCAAGCAGGCCAAATGAGATTGAGGCAATTACTGGAGCCACGATTTCTTCCAAGGCAGTTGTTGATATTATAAATAAAACGGTGGAACAATGGCTAAGATTAAAGTAAAACATACTTTATTTTTTGAGTTTGTAAAGGGTTTGTGGGACGAGTCCCCGGTCTTTCGCCAATTACTGGGCATGTGTCCCACTTTGGCTGTAACTACCAGCGCGATCAATGGTTTTTCTATGGGCATGGCCACCTCATTTGTTTTGATTTGTTCAAGTGTAATTATTTCTATTGTCCGTAAATTAATCCCCAGCCAGGTGAGGATTGCTTCTTATATAGTAGTAATTGCTACTTTTGTTACCATGGCAGACTTGTTTTTGAAAGGTAATTTTCCGGAAATTTCTAAAGCCTTGGGTCCTTTTGTTCCTTTGATCGTGGTTAACTGTATTATTCTTGGCAGGGCAGAGGTTTTTGCCTCGCGCCATTCTGTTATCCCGGCATTTGTCGATGCTTTAGGTATGGGGATAGGCTTTATTTTAGCTTTAACGGTTCTTGGAACTATTCGAGAAATTTTAGGTTCCGGCACAATTTTTGGCTTTTTACAGTTTGAACCAATGGTTATCATGATTCTACCCGGTGGCGCGTTTATTACTCTAGGCTTGTTAATCGCGTTTATTAATTATTTAAAAGATAAGACAAAAAGAGAAGAAGTTGCGCCTGCCTGCCCCGTACCGTATGGTAGCGGGGCGAGTGAGGTAAAGTAAGATGGATTTATTAATTATTTTTATATCAGCGGCAATTGTAAATAACTTTGTTTTAATTTATTTCTTAGGTATTTGTCCTTTTCTTGGTGTATCCAATAAATTGGAAAAAGCTTTTAGCATGGGTTTGGCCACAACCTTTGTTATGGTCCTGGCAGCCATTGTTACCTGGTTGATCAATAATTATATTCTTATGCCTTTTAATTTGCCGTTTTTGCAGTATGTTTCTTTTATTATTGTGATTGCTTCATTGGTCCAGTTTGTGGAAATGTTTATCAGAAAAACTTCTCCGGCTTTGTACCGGTCATTGGGGATTTTCCTGCCGTTGATTACAACCAACTGTGCGATCCTAGGTTTGGCTTTGTTGTCTGCTCTGCGCGAATACAATTTTATCCAAAGCGTTGTTTTTGGCCTGGCAGCCGGGCTTGGGTTTACTTTGGCTTTGTGTGTGATGGCTGGGATTCGTGAAGAACTTGATTTAGCGCCGGTGCCGGAGCATTTTAAAGGCGCGCCTATTACTTTGATTATTGCTGGTCTTTTGGCTTTGGCTTTTATGGGCTTTGCAGGATTGATTTCTGGATAAACTATGAATGATTTAATAATTATATCAGTTGCAGCGATGGGTGGCTTAGGGCTGTTTTTTGCCATAGTCTTAGCCATTGCATCGGAAAAATTAAAAGTTAAAGAAGATCCGCGAGTGCTTCAGATAAACGAAGCTTTGCCTGGTTTAAACTGCGGGGCCTGCGGCCAGGCCGGGTGCCGTGATTTAGCGGAAAAGATCGCTGCTCAGGGCAATTTGGACGGCTTAAGCTGCCCGCCCGGCGGCGCAGAAGTGATCGAAGCAATTGCCGAAATCCTGGGCATTACTGCTGAGGCAGGCGTTAAAAAAAGGGCAGTGGTCAAATGCGGCGGCACAAAAGAATTAGCCGGCGATCGCGGCCAATATCATGGTATTAAATCCTGCGCTGCAGAAGAATTAGTTGGCGGCGGCCATAAAACTTGCTCTTACGGTTGTCTTGGCCATGGCGACTGCGTTAAAGTTTGTCCTTTTGATGCGATGGTGATGGGACAGAATGGGCTGCCCAAAATTGATGAGGCAAAATGTACGGCTTGTGGTTTGTGTGTTGAGGCTTGTCCCCGGCAGATTATTGAATTGGTTCCCTGCAACAACCGCATTATTGTCAGCTGTAATTCCAGGGATAAAGGCGTTGTGGTCAGGAAAGCCTGCAAAGTTGGTTGTATTGCCTGCAACCTGTGTGTGAAAAACGCTGCTGAAGGATATATAATAGAGGATAACCTGGCTAAGGTTAAATATGATAAGGGTGATCAAGCGGCTGAGCCGGGGGTGGCAAAATGTTCAACAAAATGTATCGTAAAATTATAATTTTTGTTCTTCTCTTAGTAGTTGGTTTTATTGTTTATTCTGTAGCCATGAGCCGCGCACCCAAGCATAAGCCGCAAGAAAAAATAGCAGCGATTGATTTCAGCTTAAATGATATCAGCGATGAAGCCCATTCTTTATCTGATTACAAAGGTAAATGGGTTCTCTTAAATTTTTGGGCTTCCTGGTGCCCGCCGTGCCGGGCTGAGATGCCGTCAATGCAGAAGATGTATGACCAGTCAGACAAGGAGATATTTGAACTACTGGCAGTCAACGTTGGCCAGCAGCCTAGTGTGGTGACTGATTTTCTGGAAGGCAAAGGCTATGGTTTTCCTGTTTTATTAGATGAGAACGGCAGGATTGCTGCCCAATATGGCTTGAGGGCTTTCCCAACTACTTTTATTATAGATCCTGACGGCAATATTGCTGATAAGATAGTAGGGGCTCGTGAGTGGGGTTGGGAAGAATTTAAGGTCTTTATCAAAACAGCAACTGATGAATCAAAATCTTAATTTATTTATTGCTTTTATTGCCGGCGTGTTTGCTTTTTTGTCCCCGTGTTTTTTGCCTTTGGTTCCCGCGTACTTAATTTATATTACCGGTTTGTCTTTTGATGAAGTAAAAGATGTCCGCTTAAAAACAGTTATTCATTCACTGTTATTTATTTTTGGGTTTACTGTTGTTTTTACCTTTTTGGGCGTTACTGCCAGTTTAATCGGCAATATCTTGTTTCAGTTCAGGGATATTATCAGGATAATTGGCGGCGGACTGATTATTTTCTTAGGGCTTTATCTGGCCGGGATTATTAAATTGCCTTTTCTTGATATGGAAAAGAGATTAACCCTTTCTAAAAAGCCAGCTGGCTATTTAGGGACATTTTTTGTCGGCATTGTTTTTGCCTTAGCCTGGTCGCCCTGTGTCGGCCCGATTTTAGGCGGAATTTTAGTCTACGCCAGCCAGGCAGAGACTGTGGGGCAGGGAGTGTTAATGTTAATTGCCTTCTCCTTGGGCCTTGGCCTTCCTCTTTTCCTTGTTTCCTTAGCCGTCAATTTTTCTCTTTCATTGTTAAAGAAGATCGAAAAATATTTAGGCGTGATCCATTTTATTTCCGGTCTCTTTCTGGTTATTGTTGGTATTTTACTAATTACTAATTACTTGCAAACTCTTTCTCTCTGGCTAATTGAGTTGACGGGATATAAGGGCATATGATAATTTACAGTCATGGGACAATTTATATTTTCCAAAGCTGATATACCTGGCATCTTAATTATTGAAGCCAAGCCATTTCGTGATAACCGCGGGTTCTTTCGAGAAACCTATAATCTGTCTGATTTCGAAAAAAATGGTTTCACAGATAAATTTGTCCAGGATAATCACAGCTGGTCAAATAAAGGAGTAGTGCGGGGACTGCATTATCAAATTAAACCTAGTCCCATGGGTAAATTAGTTGCGTGTTTCAAAGGCAAGATTTTTGATGTTGGCGTGGATATACGTAAAGGATCACCAACATTTGGCAAGTGGTATGGAGAGATCCTTTCTGGCGATAATATGAAAATGCTTTATTTTCCTCCAGGCTTTGCCCATGGTTTTCTTTGTTTAGAAGATGACACGCATGTTTATTATAAATGCACAGGCATGTACAGCCAAAAAAATGAACGGGCGATGATATGGAATGATCCTGAGGTTGGCATCAAATGGCCGCTGGATGAGGTTGGCGGCAAAGTAATTCTATCTGAGAAAGACCAGAAGCACCCGCCGCTGAAGGGCATTGAGACGAATTATACTTTTAAGGGCTAAATCTTAAATAGTTTCTTCGCGTTTTTAGTTGTTTCCGTAGCTACTTCTTCAACAGTTAAACCTTTAACTTCCGCAATTTGTTTAGCAACT
>JAHIUL010000191.1 GCA_018817195.1 Candidatus Margulisiibacteriota bacterium | reverse complement strand
ATAATCCAATTGTTCATTTAATGGTTGCGCCCCATGCGCCGTATAGCTGCGGCCAGGCAAACCTCTTAAAATCTAAAAAATTAGCAGATGAGTTAAGTTTGCCTCTCCATATCCATGTTGCAGAAACAGCTGGCGAAGTAGCTGAGTTTAAAAAGAAAACAGGCTTAAGCCCTGTTGAGTATCTGGAAAAGATAGGTTTTTTGAGCGAGAACGTTATTGCTGTGCATTGCGTGCACTTAAGCCATGATGATATTAAGATCTTGCGGAAGAGAAATGTCAAAGTTTCCCATTGCCAGGAAAGCAACATGAAACTGGCTTCCGGCAACGCGCCAATTGTTGAACTGCAGGACGAAGGTGTAATAGTTGGTTTAGGCACAGATGGAGCGGCTTCCAATAATAACCTTGATATGTTTGATGAGATGGATGCTGCAGCCAAAGTTCATAAATTAATAAGAAATGACCCGACGGTTATGGATGCAAAAACAGTTTTGCGCATGGCAACTTGTGATGGAGCAAAGGTAGTACAAAAGCCTGATATTGGGGCTTTGGCAGTTGGAAAAACTGCAGATATTATTCTTATTGGTTTAGACCGACCGCATCTTACGCCTTTATATAATGTATATTCGCAGTTAGTCTACAGTGCAGGTGGATCTGAGGTTGATACTGTGATTATTAATGGCAAGCTCATTATGGAGAATCGAGATATTTTAACTGTAGATGAGGATGAAATAATTGATCAGGCTAATCATTTAGCTGAGAAAATAAAAAAAGTAGTTACCTAGTCTCCCTCAAATTCTGTTTGAGCGTAAACTGAATAACCAGCGTGTTCTAATTTCTTTCTGCCACCCAGGTCAGGCAAATCAACAATAAAAGCAAGCTCAACTATTTTGCCGTGCAGCTTTTTAACTAGTTTTGCAGCTGCCATAGCTGTTCCACCAGTGGCAATTAAATCGTCAATGATTAAGACTTTTTGTCCTTTTTCTATGGCGTCTTTATGGATTTCGACAACATCAGTTCCGTATTCAAGGGCATATTCTTCACTTTCTGTTTCAGCGGGAAGTTTACCTTTTTTTCTAACTGGCACAAATCCTTTATCTAGTAAATAAGCTAGGGCTCCACCGAGAATAAAACCGCGAGAATCTATTCCAACCACAACATCAATATCCTTGTCTTTGTATCTTTTGACAAAATCATCAATGCATATTTTAAGCCCAACTGGATCTTTTAGCAGGGTGGTGATATCTCTAAACATGATTCCTTTTTTAGGCCAGTGGGGTATAGTGCGAATTCTTGATTTTATCGGCATTATATCCTCCCGATAGTTTTGATCAGAAGCTTTTTTACTTTATCAGCGTTTTCTTTCATGCGTTTGAGAATCATTTCAAATGTTACGGGTTCTTCATCTTCTTTCCAACAATCATAATCTGTTGACATGGCAATGGTTTGATAGGGAATACCGAGTTCATTAGCTAATATGACTTCCGGGCAAGTTGACATATTTATAATGTCAGCACCCCAAGCACGAAACATGTGACTTTCAGCTTTGGTTGAAAATCTAGGACCTTCAATTGTAAGAACTGTTACATCTCTATTATATTCAAATCCTAGCTCATCACAGGTTTGACAAAGAGTATCAGTAAGCTTTTTATCATATGGCTCGCTCATTGGGGTATGGACTACTTTTTCATGAAAAAATGTTAGATTTCTATGTCTGGTAAAATCAATAAATTGTGACGGGAAAACTAAATTGCCAGGTTTGATTTCTTCTCTTAAGGAACCAACTGCTGTTGCAGCCAAAATATGGGTACAGCCTTCTTCTTTTAAAGCATAAATGTTTGCTAGAAAGTTAACTTTTGTTGGCATAATGCTGTGGTCTCTGCCGTGGCGGGCCAGAATTACTACGTCAACTCCGTTGATTTTACCGCACTTTAAAGGGGAAGTGGGTTGGCCAAACTTATTATTAACTTCTTTGTCTTGAGCATTTTCTAAGATTTTTGGGTCATCTAGGCCTGATCCACCAATAATTCCAATTTTTGCCATAATAAAATTATAACATGTTGACAAGTATTAATAAAACTGTAATATGAATACTAGATAAAGCCCGAGAGCTAGGGGGAGAAGATAAAAAATGAAGTCAAAGCTTAGTAAAATCGGGATCGTTGGCGGTTCTGGGGTAGACAAGCTCATTTTTTCTCAAGGCTTTGATACCAAAGAAATTAATACAAAATACGGCAATGTTTCTGTTGAGCAAGGGAAGCTTGAAGGTAAAGACGTTTTCTTTTTAAACCGCCACACTAAGGGCTATCTATCTCCTTCGCATATTAACTACCGTGCTAATCTTGCTGCTCTGCATAATAAAGGGGCTGAAGCGATTATTGCCACTGCAGCAGTGGGAGCGATTAGCAAAAAGTTTAAACCTGGCGATTTTGTTTTGCTGACTGACTTTATTGATTTTACTAAGGCCAGGGGAGAAGGTTTTACTCCAGGTTCCTTTATTGACTTGAGTGAGCCCTATGATCCAGATTTGAGACATAACATACTTAAAGCAGCCAAACAATTAAAAATTAAAGTTAATTCACAGGCAACTTATGTCTGCACTGAAGGCTCGCGTTTTGAAACTAAAGCCGAGATTAAAATGTTTGCTAAATTAGGAGCGGATGTGGTAGGCATGACGCAAATTCCAGAAGTAGTGCTAGCTGCTGAAGCAGGCATTCCTTATGCTGTTATTGCCATTGTGACTAACTATGCGGCTGGCATTTACAAAGAGAAAATTAGCTCTAAAGAAGTTTTTGATATGATGAAAGACAAAGCAACAACGCTTTCCAGCCTCCTGCTTCAAACCATTAAAAACTGCTGATTTTTTGAATTTCTTGCTAGAGGGTTAAAGAATTTTATAAAACGCAACGGAGTTATTTCTAATCTGTCCCGTTGCAGTCCAGCTGCATTTCAACAAGATCAAATAATGTGCTTAAATTTGTTTCAGTGCGCAGGGGCGGGTGCGTGTTGATCATATCTCTAAGGTGGAATCCCAGGTAAGCGGCAAATATGTGGGGATGGAGCGATTCTTTCAGGATAACCGTGCAGTCGCCGCCGATTTCTTGTGCTACTTCTGCATATTTTTGCCTGTTGGCTAAAAGGTCTTTTTCAAGGGCATCAGTGAATTTTTTTATCAGGCCATAAGCTTCAGTTACATGCATTTCCTGCGCCCGGTCATAGGGCCGCATGTTTATAAATATTAAAGTGGACTGCATTGCCTGGATAATCTTGTGCGCGGTCCAGAATGTCATATGGTGCAGCCGCTGCGTTATTATACAGCGTTTATCGTTGGCTTTAGGAATTCTTCTTGAGACAATCTTATTTTGTACTAAATTAACAGCAATCATATGATATTATCTTATGTATTATCGGAGTTTTTAAGGGGAAATTTCAGGTTTGAGCCTTTAAAACCCGATCGTGGTTATTGCTGTCTTTAAGTATCTCAAATGATTGGTATTTATTGCAGGCTGCGGTGATTCCTGAGACTTTTTCTCCTTGATCATAACCGATTTCAAGAAAGAGAAAACCGCCTGGCTTAAGATAGGCCGGGGCGTTTTCTATCAGATTCCTGATGTAATCCAAACCATTAGGCCCGCCGTCCAGGGCTTGTTTTGGCTCCCAATCTTTTACATCATTGGGCAGCTCTTCAATTACTGAACTGGGGATATAGGGAGGGTTTGAAACAATCAAATCAACTTTTTCCTGGAGCGGTTCAAGCAAGTGGCCATTAACCAACTGGCATCTTTGGTCTACCTGGTGGGTTTGGCTGTTCTTTTGCGCAACCTGCAATGCTTCTGTTGAAGAATCGATTGCAATAACATTTATATCTTTTAGGTATTTAGCTAACGTAATGGCGATGACGCCGCTGCCTGTGCCGATGTCGGCGATTGTTGTTAAGTTAGAATTTGTTTTTATTAGGGAGATGATGGTTTCAACCAGCTCTTCCGTTTCAGGGCGGGGGATGAGGACTGAGCGGTTAACGTAGAATTCAAGTGACATGAATGATTTATATCCGGTGATATAGGCAATTGGCTCGTGCTGGCTGCGGCGTTTGATCATTTGCTTAAACTTATCAAGCTCTGCAGCCGACAGGTTTTTTTCGTATTTCGTGTAAAGCTCAATGCGTTTGCAGTTTAAAGCGTGTGCCAGCAGGATTTCTGCTTCAAGATGGGGCCATTCTATATCGTACTTTTTAAAATAATCAGTAGTCCAATCAAGGATTTTGGAAATGGTCCAAACTTCCATTAGGTTAACTTTTGCAGTTTGGCAGTATTGTCAGCAGTTGTTAGGGCATCGATAATTTCGTTAATATCCCCATCCATCACATCGTTTAATCGGTAAGTGGTAAACCCAATGCGATGGTCTGTAATGCGGCCTTGAGGGAAATTATAGGTGCGGATTTTTTCTGAGCGGTCACCTGTGCCGACCATAATTTTTCTGGCATCGCGCTGTTTTTTTATCGCTGTTTCTTCGGCCTGTTCCAGTATCCTGGAGCGTAAAAGCCGCATGGCTTTTTCCCTGTTTTGGTATTGGGAACGTTCGTCCTGGCAGGCTACGACAACGTTAGTCGGCAGGTAAGTGATGCGCACAGCAGAATCAGTCTTATTAACATGCTGGCCGCCGGCTCCCGAGGCTCGGAAAGTATCAATCCTTAAATCTTTTGGCTCAATCTTGATGTCAACTTCTTCAGCCTCAGGCAGTACTGCTACAGTTGCTGCGGAAGTGTGGACCCGGCCGCTGCCTTCTGTTGCCGGCACCCGTTGTACGCGATGAGTGCCGCTTTCATATTTGAGTTTGCTGTAGGCGCCTTTGCCCATAATACTGAATACCACTTCTTTATAGCCGCCCAGTCCGGTAGCGTTTGAGCTCATTATTTCTGTTTTCCAGCCCTGCCTTTCAGCAAAGCGCAGGTATAGCCGCAGCAATTCACCGCCAAATAGGGCAGCTTCATCGCCGCCGGTACCGGCGCGGATTTCCATAATAATATTTTTTTCGTCATAGGGATCTTTGGGCAGCAGCAGCAGTTCAATATCTTTTTGCAGTTTTTGCTTATTTTCTGTCAGCTTTTTAATTTCTGCTTCAGCCAGCTCCTGCATATCTTTGTCTTCACGCAAATGCTTGGCCTCATCCAGTTCTTTAATGATATTTTTATAGCGTAATGATTTTTCAAATAAGTCTTTGAGGTTGACCAGCTCTTTGGAATAAGTTTGGAACTTTTCGCGATCAGCAATTATTTTTGGGTCACTTAGAAGTTTTTCCAGTTCGTGATAGCGTTTTTCTACATTGTCTAGCTTTTTAAGCAGCATTAAATGCCTTAAATAAGGAGGCTACTTCTTTTTTTTCTTTTTAGCAGGGGCAGCAGCAGCTTTGGCTACTTTCTTTTTCTTCTTGGGCTTTTTCTTGCGCGGGGCTACGTTAGCATATTTCTTCTTAAATTTCTCAATGCGTCCTTCAGTATCTAGCAGTTTCTGCTTGCCGGTAAATAATGGATGGCAGGCCGAACAAATATCAACCCTGATGTTTTCTTTAGTAGAGCCAATTTTATGGACTGCTCCACAAGCACATGTTGCTGTTGTTTGGAAGTATTTTGGGTGGATCTTTTCTTTCATAACAATATTATTTTAGCACAGGTTTGGTGATTTGTCCACGCCATGCTGTCATGATAATTTTTAGGTAAGCCTTAAATTTGACCAGATTGACTATTTGAAAGGGCAGGACAAGGAGAAGGAGCAGGCCAAGCAGAAGGCGATAAATGTTATAAGCAAGTTCGCCATAGTGTTTTCTGCAGAAATAGAGGCCGCCTTTAAAGCCCTCAATAAAAAGCCGATGATTAAATGTCCGCTTGCTGCTGTAGCCGCTGTAATGGGTTATTTCTGGCTCAGGCAGAAAAAAAACATGCCAGCCGGCTTTTCTGATTCTAATGCACCAATCCAGGTCTTCATTGTAGAAGAAAAGGTTCTCATCAAGCAGGCCAACCAGGTCAATTATATCTTTTCTCACCATCAGGGCCGCGCCAATGACAAAGTTTACTTTAACCGGTTCTTTAGCCAGCCAGAATTTTTTGCCCAGCAAGCCGCCTTGGTGCTGGATGGTGCCGTCAACGTTAAGCAATTTTGGCCCGGTTGCCCCAACCTTTGGGCTTTTGTCCATAAAAGCAACCATTTTGTCCAGAGCATCATTTTTTAAGACAGTATCATTGTTTAGTAGCAGGGCATAGCGCGCCTGGCAGTTTTTTAAGCCAAGGTTATTAGCCCGGCTAAAACCAAGATTTTCCTTGTTCTCAATTAAATATACCGCTGGGAACTTGGTCCTGACCATTTTCTGAGACCCGTCAGTTGAGGCATTATCAACAACAGTAATTTCAAAACTAATCTTGTGAGTATTTTTGTAAATAGATGTCAGGCAGGCCTCGAGAAGTTTCTGGTTGTTAAGATTAACAATT
>JAHIUL010000190.1 GCA_018817195.1 Candidatus Margulisiibacteriota bacterium | reverse complement strand
GGTGCCTGTTGACGCAGTAGGGAAGTAGATTGAAATCCCGGCGCAGCCTTCCCAGCTGGCGCCGGTCCTGTTGTAAACTACAGCTGCTTCAATATTATCCATTACCTCAGCTGCTTTGGTTTGAATTGTAGTGAGCGCTGAACTGGCTAAAATTTCAGCTGCCAGATCTTTTACCGCATTGCTTACGTCTTGAGCTTTAGCTATGCGCAGGGCGGATAAAGTGATTTGCGGATCGCCAAAATGATGCGCAAAGTATAAGTCAACCATTTGTCTGCCGAATGCCTCTGCGGTGATGGAAGGAGAAGCAGTTACAGTTTTAATTACATTAGCCAGGTCCCAGGTTGTGCCGGAATTTTCTGAGGCAACAACAATGTCAACCGGCGCGTCGCGCAGTTCATGCAGTACTTCGATCATGGCCATTAAACAGGCGTCAAGGGCTAAGACGTCAAAGCGCACCCCTGCGTTAACCAAAGCTGACCTTAAGCCTTTGAGCGGCATAAAGTTGCCTTTGCTGGTCATATCAATAACCAGGCCCTGCCAGCCGTAGCCATGGTCGCCGACGAGCAGGGCATAATGCTCTGCTGGATAATTAGCCGCGGCCCAGCTAATAAAAGATGACAGCGTATTAGGATCAGAGGTGTCAACTTCCCTGCCGCCGCCCAAACCATCTCCCCAATCAGCAATAGCATTTTCTGGTGTTGGCTCCATGCCGGGAGTAATATAAAAGCGATGGGCAATGGTCCAGCCGCCAAAAGCTTCAACTGTTGGCAGGCGATCAAATTGGACGACAATATTAACATCTTCACTGCTGCCGGCCTCAGCGCTGATCATTTCACGAAAAGCAGCTAAAAAATCTTCCTGCATAGCCTGTTCATCGCCGTCAAGGTACAGCATCAAGGTCCATTGCTTTTTAGGAGTTGATGGGTTGGTGGTGAGGCTGCAGCCGGAAATCAAAATAATTATAGCGAGCAGGCAGGCAGTTAATCTTATTATCATAATAGCTCTTTTTATTTTTTGAACCAGGGCAGATAAAGGATTATTGGGATCAGTAAATAAGTGTAAGAAGCTAAATCTGTATTTACCAGGGCAACCATAATTGCCAGCAAAGAAACTGCAGGCGTGACCAGGCCGCGTCTTTTGCTCAGGGCGATTTGCTTTGCCTCAAAGCTGCGCTCAATTAAACGGTAGTTCCTGGTTGAATAGTACCAGTTCAGACTAAACAGAAAACCCACTATAAACATGTTCGCGCCAAAAAAAACCTCTGACATCCAGTCATCAGGGTAGTCACCGACCAGTGTGGTTGAAAAAGGGATAAGGACGATAAACATCAGCACGAACATATTTATCCAGATGTGTCCCCTGTCAGTTTGTTTAATCTCATGGAATTGCTGGTGGTGCAAAATCCAAAAGATGGCCAGCAAAAGAAAACTGCGCGCGTAGTTGAAAAATTTCGGCAGTTGAGCCAGCAGCAGCTGATGCAGGCTGGCAGTTGTCAGGCTGGTTGTTACTTTGTCAAAATCCAGGCTCAAAACAAGAAGCGTCATGGCAATGGCAAAGATGCCGTCTGTTAAATTTTCTAGGCGCCGTGTTGTCAGGTCAGGCATGTGCCATATTCTAGCACTACTTAATTTCAAGAAAAAGTGAAATTTTGTTAATAAAGAGCTGATAACTAAATGAAGGGTTTACATAATGATGGGCACCTGTTATAATGTAAGCGTTGAATGTTAAGAGTCGAAGTTAATGGTTCAAGATTTGAAGAGACTGCATCTTTATCGTGTCGAAGCCTCTTTTTTAGGCCTCAACATACCGTTAATCGCAGAAAAATCAAAATAAGGAGTATCTATATATGAAAAGTATCTTTGTAGGTAATTTACCCTGGTCTGCCAAGGATTCTGACTTAGAAGCAAAATTTTCTGAGTTTGGAACTGTTTTGTCAGCCAGAATAGTTACTGATAAGTTTTCTGGCAGGTCCAGAGGATTTGGTTTTGTTGATATGGAAGATGCGGACGCCCAAAAAGCTATTGCTGGCATGACCGGTTATAGCTGGGACGGACGCGAAATCACTGTTAATGAAGCACGTCCAAAGACCGAAAGATCCGGTTCGAGAAGTCCCAGAATGAATTCTGACTTCGCGTTCTAATAGCGATCTTAAATTAAATTTCAGGCCCTGAGCGAGTCGCCGAAAGGCGGCGAGTCGAAGGGCCTGATTTTTTTTGGCTAATTAGCCGTTCATTTTAATCAATAACAAAGAGCCGCAGTAAACCTGGGCAACGGAACTAATTGTCCAGGAAAGTATCATGGCCAGTGACACAGGGAAGCTGCTATAGCTGATGACCATCCCAGGAAGGGTAGACACAAGAAAAATACCCAGAGTTAAGCCGCCAGCTTTTTGCCAAAGCGAGCCGCCTAATAAACCTTTTACCTTGCCCAAAACCCAGGCCAAGACCAGGCCAACGATAAAAGGATGGACAAAATAAATTGACATCAGCGGGTCTGACCACGGTCTGAATAAACCAGCTTGCTGGTATTCAGCCATCAGGCCGGGCAGCATCATATTGATCAGCTGGCTCAATACCATGCCAACAATCAACATGATTAAACCGGCAAGTAGTCCGGGAACTATAACCTTTTTCATATGTTTCACCTCCTTGTCGTTGATATTTTCCCACTGGAACCTTTTAATGTCAACTAAGCTTGTTATTTCCATTAAAACAATTTATTCAAAAATTGAAATTTTGGTCAAATTTTACCGATATATATTAAGGAGAATGATAAACAATGGTAGCCAGAGCGTGTCGAAGAACACCAAGAGCAGGTTTTATCCACGATTCAGGTCGTAGAGCAATGTCTTCTTTGCAATCATTAAAGCGAGTTTTAACTGATAACTCCGGTCAATTATCTCGTGGATTAAAGTTAAATGAGCGCGAAGTTGAATTAAATCGCCGGAGTGCACAATTAGATGCACGTGAGGGTCGTTTGATTCTTTGGGAAGCTGATCTTTCCAGGAGAGAGCAAAGGGGCTCAAGGGGACTTAGTTGGGAAGAAATTGGTATAAGTAAAAGGGATTTAACTCATTTAGGAATTATGGACAAGACTCCCCTAAATGTGTTAGAGCTAGGATTTAAATCAATTTTTCGTAAAATGGCGTTTGAACATCATCCTGATCATAATGGGGATGCTAATATGTTTAGACGAGCCAGAGATGCATACGATAGAGTAATGGGTATCCTGGACCGATTAAGCTTTACTATTTATTAGCTTACTTAAACTATTCCTTTTTCCCTTGCTTCCTTATAAGAAACAAAGCGTGTTGTGATCAAAGCGCCAAACCCCCAGAGAAAAAGAATAAACCCAGCAATCCAGCCAATAATTGGGATAAGCGCCACTATTTTTAAAATAACAAAACCAATTAAAAATGCCCAAATAGGGGAGAGGCCTGGTTTTTTAAATTTTTCCAGGATCCATTGGCCAATCACAACGCTAACAAAAATAATTGTTATGTAGACCCCAAAAATATAAGCAACCAGCAAAAGCAAGCCCAAAGGAATGCCAATCAGGGTAACGCACAACAGAATAACTAAGAAGGGGGTGGCAATTAAGGCCAGGATTCCCCAGCCAAAACTTTTCCAACATTCAGCTGTCATTTTTGAGCTGACCAATTTAACCTGGTTGGGAAAGAAGATTATTGTCAAGATGGCTAGTAACAATATAGCCAACAGACTAACAATCCTGTTAAAGTTCATAAAACCGGCCAAGAATTGATTGGCTTGTTTACCGTATTCCGGGGTATCGTGTGCAGAGACCGTGCCAACTATATTTGCCTGCTTTGAGATGGCAGTATTCTCAGCTGAATAATCTAAGTTGCCTTTAATTAATGCGTTTTCATTAATTACTAAACTGCTGCTGCCAATTTTTACATTGCGGTATATTTTTCCGGCAATATTGGCCTCGCCGCACCCCATAAACAAATCTGTGCCAACGCGCGTCCCGCTGCCAATATTTGCTTTCCCAGCTCCTATCAGCAAGTCCCTTTTGACTATGCCGTTGACAATAACATTACCTCCGGCCAGCATCATGTCGCTGGCCTGGCCCGTGATAGTTACATCACTGCCGCCGGCAATAACAGCCCCGCCAACTGTACCGTTAATCACAATTTTTTCGCCAAAGGCAATCAAGTTGCCTGTAATATTGCCGGAAACAGTTATGCTTTCGCCTGCCACAAAAAGGTTGTCATTAATGGTTGTTTCCCGC
>JAHIUL010000189.1 GCA_018817195.1 Candidatus Margulisiibacteriota bacterium | reverse complement strand
GTTGTTTTTGATCAAGCGGAAAATCGACTTCATGTGCAGAAAGCGATTCTAACTTTACTCTTAGGAGGAAATAATGGTTAAAAAGGTGGTTTTAGCTTACTCCGGCGGCCTTGATACCTCAGTTATCATCCCTTGGCTAAAAGAAAATTACGGCTGTGAAGTTATTGCTTTTGCCGCTGACCTTGGCCAGGAAGAGGAATTAACTGGTTTAAAAGAAAAGGCCATCAAAAGCGGCGCTTCCAAAATTTATATTGAAGATTTGCGCCGCGAATTTGCTGAAGATTTTCTTATGCCAATGCTAAAGTCCGGCGCAATTTACGAAGGCGAGTATTTGCTTGGCACTTCAGTTGCTCGACCATTGATTGCCAAAAAGCAGATTGAAATTGCTAAAAAAGAAAAAGCTGACGCAGTGGCCCACGGCGCAACTGGCAAAGGGAACGATCAGGTCCGGTTTGAATTAACCTACAAGGCTTTAGCCCCGGATATTAAAATTGTGGCTCCCTGGCGGCAGTGGGATCTTAAAGGCCGCGAAGATGCCATGGAATACGCCCAAAAACGTAATGTTCCTGTGCCAGTAACCAAGAAAAAACCGTATTCATCAGACCGCAACTTATGGCACATTAGCTATGAAGGCGGGATTTTAGAGGATCCCTGGTTTGAACCCAAAGAAGACATGTTTATACTAACAACTTCACCAGAAAAAGCGCCGGATAAACCCGAATATATTGAGATAGAATTTGAAAGCGGAAAGCCGGTTAAAGTAAGCAGTAAGGACTATGCAGTAAACGGTCCAGTTAAGTTGATACAATTTTTAAATCAAATCGGCGGCAAGCATGGCATTGGCCGTGTTGATATTGTTGAAAATCGTTTGGTTGGCATTAAATCCCGCGGAGTGTATGAAACGCCAGGCGGTACCATACTTTATAAAGCCCATCATGCTTTGGAAACTATTACTCTTGACCGCGATACGTTCCATTATAAACAGTTAGTAGCCCAACGCTATGCGCAATTAATTTATTACGGCCAGTGGTTTACGTCTTTAAAAGAATCGCTTGATGCTTTTATTAATAAAACTCAGGAGCCGGTCAGCGGTGTTGTCCGCCTAAAGTTATATAAAGGCAACTGCACTGTTGTTGGCCGCAAGTCAGATATGTCTTTGTATCAACCAGATCTGGCTTCTTTTGAAAAAGAAGAAGTTTACAACCAGAAAGATGCTGAGGGATTTATTAACCTTTTTGGCCTGCCAATCAAAGTCAGCGCAAAACTAAGGCCTCGCCCTGAGGCTTCGCCCAGATGGGCGTCAGCCCGAAGGGGGTTCGGCCCGAAGGGGGGAAAAAGTAAATGACAGTGAGGAAAAAGGCAAAAACTTTAAAAAATAAAAAGGCCTGGTCCGGCAGGTTTAGCCAGGCCATGGCCAAATCAGCTGAAGAGTTCACTTCATCAACGCATTTTGACGTGCGGCTTTACAAACAAGATTTAGTGCAGAGCATGGCTTATGCCAGGGCTTTGATGCAGGTAGGGATTTTAAGCGGGGTAGAGTGTAAGAAAATCATCAGGGCGTTGGAAGATATCCTCAAAAAGATGGAAGCCGGCAAGATTAAACTAAGGCCGGAGCTTGAAGACGTGCACATGAACATTGAAACAATGTTAATTGAAAAGGTCGGCGATGTCGGCAAAAAACTACATTCCGGCCGCTCACGCAATGATCAAGTTGTAACAGATCTGCGTATGTATGTTAAATATGAGGTTACAGAAGTAGTTTTCCTGATCAACAAATTTCAATCAGTTTTAGTTGATCTGGCTGAGGCAAATATTGATGTTATTTTGCCTGGCTACACCCATTTGCAGCGCGCCCAACCTATTTTGTTATCACATTATCTAATGGCTTATTATGAAATGCTGGAAAGGGATAAAGTCAGGTTTAAAAAGGTTGGCGAAGAAGCTGACGTGATGACCCTTGGTTCCGGCGCACTGGCCGGGACGAATTTTAAACTTGACCGCGACAAGCTGGCTAAGGAACTAGGCTTTGCCAAGATTTCTAAAAATAGTATGGATGCTGTTTCTGATCGTGATTTTGCCATTGATTTTGTAGAGGCTTGCGCTGTGCTGATAATGCATTTGTCCAGATTGTCAGAAGAAATTATTATTTGGTCAAGCTTTGAATTTAACTATATTGAGCTGTCTGACCAGTATGCCACTGGCTCATCTATCATGCCGCAAAAAAAGAATCCTGACATTGCTGAACTGACCCGCGGTAAAACCGGCCGTGTTTACGGCCACTTGATGGCTATGCTGACCATGATGAAAGGCTTGCCCCTG
>JAHIUL010000188.1 GCA_018817195.1 Candidatus Margulisiibacteriota bacterium | reverse complement strand
TGGCCGTTTGAAGGGGTACCGGACACGTTTTTGGGCTCCACCACTACCAGTATTTAATTGCAAATTCCCCCTTACCGTGATAAAATAATTGTTCGTGCTTAAGTTAAATTAAGCCCCTCGACTCGCCGCCCGCGGCGTCTCGCTCGGGGCAAGGAGGAAACATGCCAGTAGTAACAATGAAAGAATTGCTCGAAGCAGGAGTGCATTTCGGGCACCAGAGTAAAAATTGGAATCCAAAAATGAAGAGGTTTATTTACTCTTCAAGAAATGACATCCATGTCATTGATCTTCATAAATCTATCCCATTAATTGAAAAAGCCTACGAATTTGTTAGGAAAAGTATTGCCGATAACGGCACTATCCTATTTATTGGCACAAAAAAACAGTCCCAGGAGGCTGTAGAAGAAGCAGCTACACGCTGCAATATGTTTTTTGTTAATCAGCGCTGGATGGGCGGGACCTTAACCAACTTTAAGACCCTCAAAAAGAACATCGCACGATTAAACAATATTGAAAAGATGAAGGCAGACGGCACAGCCGACATGCTGCCCAAAAAAGAAGTCATCATGATGGAGCGCGAGTACCGTAAACTGGTCAGGGGCCTGGGCGGAATCCGCCAGATGACCCAGCAACCAGATATGGTTTACATTGTTGACACAAAAAAGGAACAAACCGCTGTAAATGAAGCCAGAAAACTGGGCATCCCTATCGTGGCAATTGTTGATACTAATGCTGACCCTGATGAAGTTGACTACCCTATCCCGGGCAATGACGATGCCATCCGTGCTATCAAACTTATCACCGGCATCATCGCTGAAGCAGTAATTGCCGGCCGGGAAATGGCCAAGCCGCTCGAAGAAGCAGGCGAAGGCGAAGAAATTGCTGTGCCGCTGGAAACCCAGGAAGCAGCAACAATAACTCCAGAGGAAATACCTGAAGAAGCCCGGGTTTTATCTGAAGAAGAACGCTTAGAGGCCTTAGGCTTAACTGAGAAGATAAAAGAAGAGAAAGACAAAGAAGCTTAGAAAGGAAAAGCCATGACAATAACTGTTGATACAATTAAAGATTTAAGAGAAAAAACCGGCTGCGGCATGATGGATTGCAAAGCCGCGCTTAAAGAAGCTAATGGTGATATGGAAAAAGCCCGCGAAATCTTGAGAAAAAAAGGCCTGGCCTCAGCAGCCAAGCGCGCTGACAGGGTTGCTTCCCAGGGTGTTGTTGAATCATATATTCACACCGGCGGCAAAATTGGTGTCTTAGTTGAAGTAAATAGTGAGTCTGATTTTGTGGCTAAAAACGACGATTTTAAGGCTTTTGTTAAAGATATTGCCATGCAGGTAGCTGCTGCCAGTCCTTTATATATAAACTGCGAAGAAGTACCTGAAGAATTAGTTAAAAAAGAAGAAGAAATTTTAAAAGAACAAGCTGCCCAAGAAGGCAAACCAGCCAAGGCCATGGAAAAAATCATTGCCGGCCGCATTGAAAAGTTTTACGCAGAAATCTGCTTAATGGAGCAACCCTTTATCCGCGATCCTAAGAAGGTTGTTAAAGATTTATTAGCAGACTTAGTGGCTAAGATCGGTGAAAACATCGTTGTGCGCCGATTTACCCGCTACCAGCTAGGCGAAAAGTCGTAAGGTTATTCGTCAAAAAGCGGCGGCGTTTTCCCCCCAAAGGGTAAATTTCTCGCTGGAGTCTCTTCAGGCTCATCAAAAAGTATAATTTTGGGCTTCCTTCCACCTTTGGGTTTTAATTCAGGACGTTTTAATAATTTTGCAGCAAGTTTCTGAAGCCCTGGTTTTCGCTGATCTTTAGCAATTATTCTCAATTGATCTCGTAATTTCTTTACCGCCCCAGGTGACATTTGCTCCATCACCTCTAGTCTAACATTGCTTGTTGCTCGCGCATAAGTTTCAGCAAAATCCCTGTTAACCTCATCTTCAGTAAATTGATATTCATTGATATCAAATTTTTGAAACACTTTGGTTGACCTTATTTGATCACCGGAAATGCCTTTGGCATCAATCATAATCTACTCTCCTTAAATTTTCGACTGTTAACTGTATTTTAAACCTGCTTGTTTATTTGTCAAGCCGGGCTTTCATGGTAAAATAGAACTATGCCTAAAATAATTCTGATAGATGGTAATTCCCTCGCCTACCGCGCATTTTATGCCCTGCCAGACACAATGAAAACCACAACCGGCATCACAACCAATGCTATTTATGGTTTTACCGCCATGCTGCTTAAGGTTTTGGATGAAAAGCCGGACTTTGTGGCTATTTCATTTGACCGGCCTGAACCCACTTTCCGTCATAAAGAGTATAAAGAATACAAAGCTACCAGACAAAAAGCCCCCCCTACCCTGGGAGAACAGTTTCCATACGTAAAAGAAGTGGCAGAAGCCTTTGATATTCCAATTTATGAAATTGCCGGCTATGAAGCTGATGACGTGATTGGCACATTAGCCAAAGAAGCTGAATTACAAGGCTATGAAGTTGAAATCTTAACTGGAGATCTTGATCCCCTCCAATTAGTTAACAAAAATATCAAAGTTTTAACTACTCGAAAAGGCATAACTGACACAATGCTTTACAGCGAAAAAGAAGTTGAAGAACGTTATGGCATTAAGCCAGAACAATTAATCGATTTTAAGGCTTTAAAAGGCGATTCTTCTGACAATATTCCAGGCGTCCCCAAGGTTGGAGATAAGACTGCGACTCAATTACTGCAGCAATATGGCACTCTAGATAACATATTCAAAAATGTTGATAAAATCACCAAAAAAGCCTTAAAAGAAAACATCAAAAATAATGTTGACCTGGCTGAATTAAGCAAAAGGCTGGCCACCATAGTTACCAATGTGCCAATTGAGATTGATTTTAGTAAATGCGAGCGCGGGGAAATCAACTGGCCCAAAGTTTTAGCCATGTTTGAAAAGTTTGAGTTTGACCGCTTGGTTAAAAAGTACAGCCGGGGCATCGAGGAATATGACACTGAAGCAGTTATTGAAAAAAAGCGCGAAGAAATCTCTAAATTAAATTTTATCTGTATTAAAACAGACAAGCAATTTAATGATTTGATAGAAACATTAAAACAAGCCAAACAATTTGCTTTTGATCTAGAAACAACTGGCCTTGACCCAATTACTGCGGAAATTGTGGGAATATCTTTTTCAACGGAAACTAAATCGGCTTTCTACTTACCACTAAGGCTTGCCCCGAGCGCAGTCGAGGGGCACGAAGGAGCTCTTGAGAAACTCCGAGCAATTTTTACTTCAGACAAACTGAAAATTGGACATAATATTAAATATGATATAGAAGTTTTAAAATCAGCTGGCATTGAAGTGGCAGGCCCCCTATTTGACACCATGGTGGCTGCGTATTTACTTGATCCAACCTCTGGCAAGTACGCCTTAAAGAAACTGGGCAAGCAATTCCTTGGCCGCGAAATGATTAAACTGGTGGAATTGATTGGTAAAGAAGCAGAATATGATAATTTTGCCGACGTGCCGATTGACATTGCCACTGACTATGCTTGCTCTGACGCTGAAGTAACATTTGGCTTGTATGAAATCTTTAAGCTTGCCTTAAAAGCCCAAAAACTTGATAAATTATTTTACGAAGTCGAAATGCCTTTAGTTGAGGTGCTGGTTGAGATGGAAAGCAACGGCATTAGCATAGACACAAAGCTTCTGGCCAAAATGTCAAAGGAAATCGATGCCGAACTCAAAGATTTGGAAAGAAACATTTTTGCCATTGCTGGTGAAGTATTTAACATCAATTCCCCTAAACAACTGGCCAATATCCTGTTCAATAAACTGCAGCTGCCAATTATTAAACGCACTAAAACAGGCGCTTCGACCAATGTTGAGGTTTTAGAAGAACTGGCTGCCCAAAAGTTTGAAATCGCTGAAAAATTAATGGATTACCGCCAGCTAACCAAGCTGAAGTCAACTTATGTCGACGTCCTGCCAACCTTGATTAATCCTAAAACAGGCAGAATCCATACCTCATTTAACCAAACAATTACCGCCACAGGCCGGCTTTCAAGCTCTAACCCCAACCTGCAAAATATTCCAGCCAGGGGCGAATGGGGCAAGCACATCCGCGCAGCTTTTATTCCAGAGAAAAAAGACTGGGTATTACTTGCAGCAGATTACTCGCAGATAGAATTGAGAATACTGGCCCATATGAGCCGCGATCCTCAACTAATCAAGGCCTTTAAAGAAGAAAAAGATATTCACCAGGCAACAGCA
>JAHIUL010000001.1 GCA_018817195.1 Candidatus Margulisiibacteriota bacterium | reverse complement strand
GATGTTAAAAGTTCAACAAGGCATTACGACTAAGGAGGAAATAGCTCGGGTAGTCTATTTGGACAGCTGAACATCCATCCGGCGCATAAGCGAAATTGCCAAAGATTTAATGTGGTTATAAAGCGATTTAACAACATTTTGCCGGACATAAAGGCCGCAGCGGGGGCAGGCTCGGCATATTTTGTATTTGAGCCGCGGCGCAGAGCAGGAAACTTCTGGATAATAAATGCACGCTTTGGCGCCAAATTTTTGTAGCCTGATTTTCTCATTATTAACCGTTTGGTTAGTTTGTTCTATGCGAATAACTTCCATACCGCATCTATTTCGAGAGGTCTTCTAAAAAATTTCAGGGGATTTTAACTTTAATCGTAGATAGAACCAACCATGAAGCCGAAGCCGCCTGGAAAGGCATAATATAAATTGATAGTGCCCAATAACGGAAGAGCGACTCTTATTCCTGCCCCAACCCCCCAGCCCAGCGCCGCGTTTTTGGGAGATTTAAACACTGCTCCCACATCGCCAAAAATATAGGGCTGCAGTTTCCCGTATTCGCCATACTCTCCAAGATTGAAAACCGGTGAACGCAGCTCCAGCGTCCCAGCGGCAATTGCTGGGCCGAATTTCGAGAGATCCCCTCCTCCTCTTACGTATCCCTCTCCCATAAAAAAGTTGTCTGCGGCAAAAAGGTTGGTTCCTATGCCCCCCTTAACTCCCACCATTAAGGTGGTGTCTAAAGGAAGAGCAAAATACTTTTGGGCAACAATTCCAGCTTCAACATAGCCTGCAGTCGCTACTCCCCCATAATATACTCCCGGCTCAACATATACTGAAAGAATATGGCCGGCAGTAGGGAAAAGCCACCGATTCCTGCCATCATAGGTCAAATCAATTTTAAATCCCTGTTTAAAATAATTTGGTTTTGAATCCGCCTGGATATACTGGAAATCAGGTGAGATGCTAAGAGAGGTATTAGGAGTAAGATTAACCCCGAGAGCAATCTGCCCTGCATTTACAATTTCCTTTCCATCATTTCCAAATTCCCTGCGCGCATAACGCTCCGCAGAAAAGCTCATTAAAACCGGATACTTTTCTCCTATACAGAAAATATGTGGGTCCTTGTAATATATCTTCCCCTGGAACAGGCTGAAGCTTTCATATCCCCCTCCGTAAAACCAGGAGTAATCAATCTTTACTCCTAATTTTTCCCCACCCCCAAAAAGATTCCTTACCCCTCCATCGATAAACACCTTTGCCCCCAGATTTCCTCCTCCGCCCCCCACTATCAGATATGGTGTGTTCATTTCCATAATCTCAATCTTAACCGTTACTTCTCCGTTTTCTTCAACTGTCTTCCAATTGATTACTTGGTAGGAATTCAATCGGTTGGCAGCTGAGTTTATTGCTTGCTCAATCTCTTCCTGCTTATAAGCACCCCCTACCTTGACCCCTCCATAACCCAACTCACGAAGAATGGCCTTGTCATCTGTATCCCACAGATTAAATGCCGCCTTGCTTGAGCCCCGAGCCTTTAACAAAATTTTGAAAACTTTGGTTTCCTGTCTAAAAGACAGTATATTTTTCAGCTTAAAGTTTTTTCTTTTTCCATTAAATTTTGGAGTCAGGCCTCCTTCCTCATCTATATATCCCTCTTTTATTAGAGCATTCCAGATCTGATCCTCCTTTTCACCAAAATCCGAAAAAGATGATTTTTCAACTTTTCCTCTTATAATCTTGATTTTAACCACTTTAGAAATATTAAACTTCACCACCGGGGTTTTCTTGGGGGTCTCAGTAATCTTGACTTCGGCTTTTAAGCCGTGCGCCTCATGGAACTTTTCAAGAAACTCCGCAACAGTTTCATAACTAGTTTTCTTGGTCCAGTAATTACAGAGAATTGCATTTGCTCTCAGAACATGGGCCGGAAAATAATCATTGCTTTCTATGATCATATCTGTGGGCAACGCGCCTTTTTTGTTAATATATTGAATCTCTTTTAAGACATTCTCATTTCCTGGGGACAATTTTAAGGCTGCCTGGAAACACTCTTTTGCCTTCTTCTTTTTATCAACTGCCAGATGCATATAGGCAAGCGTAAGCAAAAGAAAAAACTTGGTTTCTTTTACTTTTGCCGCCTTTTCCAAAAACTGGACAGCCTCAATCGCTTCTTCAAATTCTCCCAGTGCCCAGAGCTGTGCCGCGGCCTCCAAATATTTTTCAAATTCTTTTTCGCCTTTGTAAATTTTAAGGAGCCCCTGGTAAGCAGAAATACAAAGTTCGCGATAAGCCTGGCCCAAGGGCTTGGAAAAACCTTCGGCTTCCTTGCTCAATGCATAGGCAAGATCTGCAATTTGTTTAAGTTCTTCGACGCCTTTTGCCTCTACTGCTACTTCTTTGGCTGCCTTTAAACTTACATAAGATATATCGCCCAGATGCTCGTAGTCTTTTGCAAATTCAAGCAGCGATTTATAATCTTTCTTTTTCTTGGCTATCTCGATAATCTCTTCCAGGCTTCTTTTCAGCAGTTCCCCTAGTTTTTTTTGATTGCTCTTTAGAATCCCTAGTTTGTCTTCAATCTTTTTTCCTTGTTCCTTTAGGGAATTTAATTTGGCTAACATCTTCTGTTCCTCTTCAAGATTGTCAAACCCCTTTTTGAACTGCTCTTTTAGGGCATCAATTTTTTCTTCTATTTTTTGTTGTCTGGGAATTTCTAATTGAACTAAAGTCTCTACCCCTCCTGCCAACTGCGAAACAAGCTTAAAGGCCGCAAAAGCCATCTCAATATCATTATTGTCTTCCGCATATCCAAGTGCATCGCCCAATCTATCCTCTAGTGTCTTCCAGAGCCCTTGGTTAACTTTAGTTACGTATTTGCTTGATGCTTTCGTGGAAAGCAAAGAGGTAACGGATAAGTAGTTTTGGGCAGAATCCTTCAGCATGACTATAAGTTGTTTTATGTTTTTCTTGCCCAAGGCTTTTTCCCAAGCTTTTTGCAAAAGCTTGTCATTTTTCAAAAGCATATAAGCGTTCTGCTTGATTTGCTGGCGCAATTTAAGCTCAACTTCCTTAAGACCTTGTATTATTTCGGCGTCAACCATGGCCTGCTTTGTTCCCTTTATTTGATCTTTGATCGTTCGCCTAAGATTAATAAGGCTTAGCAGGTTTGCAAGATAAAAATTTACATCATGACTTATTTTTCGGAATTCTTTCCAGCTTTTCTTTCCCAGTTCTTCGGTTTGCTTTAAAAAATCCTCCAATTCTTTCTTGCCATACTTTCTCATCTTTGGGCTGTTAACTAAAAAAGAGGCAATGTTAAAAGGGTTTAGGAAATACAAGAGGTCTCCAACCATCCTCACAAATATTTTTAAAGGATTGGGAGAATATCGAACATTAATTTTTGCCAATTTCATGCGGGCCTGAACCTTAAGCATGACTAATTTCTGATAAACTTCGGTATAGGCTTGGGTGGGATTCTTAGCTTTCTTGGCCTTTTGAAAAGCCTGCTCATATGCTTTTACGGCCTCCCCTAATTTTCCATCAGAAGCAGACATATCCCCCAAAAGCGTATACAGCAAATAATTATCTGGATCTGCATTAATTAATTCCCCGAGTTTCTCTCGGGCCTTCTCAAACTCACCAAGCTTTGCGTAGGCCGAACATAGCTTGAGCCAGGTGGTTGGATTTTTCTCAAGGGCTGCCGCCTCCACATAACAGTCCCTTGCCATCTGTAAATCTTCTTCATCACCATCTACAATTGCACGAAGAGTATAAGCATCTCCAAGTTTTAGCCAAAGCTGAACATCTTTGGGAGCAATTTCTTGGGCTTTCTCGTAGTATTCAATCGCCTGCTCCAGTCTTACCTCCACTTCGTCTTCGCATTTTTGAGCAAGAATGGCAAGCTGAAAGTTTAGCTCGCCGAGTTTACTGGCGCTTACAAACTGGCAGATCTCAGAAGAATCAATCTCAATGGCCCTTAAATAGCACTTCTCAGCCGCTAAAAGAAGATTCCTTTTGGCAGATATTGACTCTTCGTGGCCGGCCCAAATTACAAGATAATCCGCAAATTTGTTCAGCCAATCTCCCCTTTTTACTTTCTTCGCCAATACTTCTGCCAACTCCACCCCTTGCAATTTCTTCTCTGCCCCTTTAAGTCCAACTTGTTTTTTAAAGAAAATACCCATAACCTCAACTGCCAAGTAAGGCTGCTTCCTGCTTAATTGAAGCTCAGCGTAGCTTTCGTAAAAGGCAATCTCATTTGGATCCTTTTCGATTAATTTATCGAAGCACTTTTTCATTTCTAGCTTGGAGAGCCTGCCTTTTGCGCCAAGTGCTTTGATAAATATCAGCATGAGATAAGGTTTGTCAGCGTAATTTGCAGGCAAAGATTTTATGAATTTTTTAAGCTTGGGGATATAGGAATCATCTAATGGTTGAGCAATGATCTTATCCAGCTGAAATAAGACCAAAAGAGCAGGGTCCTTAATCGTAAAGTTTTTGATCTTTTTTCTATTCTTTTGAAGGAAACCATTAAAGTGGGCAAACTTCAATTGCAAATAACTCTCTCGCGGGAGACTTTTATACTCCTCAAATATATCTTCAGTTAAAACCTCGGTCTTCCCGCCTTTTAAAACAAAGGCAGCAATTACTT
>JAHIUL010000187.1 GCA_018817195.1 Candidatus Margulisiibacteriota bacterium | reverse complement strand
GACGAGAAATACTTCCAGGGAAAGCTCGAATATATTAAGCAAGCAAAAGAATCAACTACTATTCCTGTTCTGCGCAAGGAATTTATTGTTGATGAAGCCCAAGTTTATGAGTCAAAAATCGCCGGGGCAGACGCAGTCCTTCTGATCGCCAGGATCCTTAAAGACGATGAACTGATTAATTTATTGGCTTTGACAGAGAAGTTAGGCATGCAGGCCTTGGTGGAAGTTCATAATGCGGATGAGGTCCAGCGGGTTTTAAAAACAAACGCCAGAATAATAGGCATTAATAATCGTGATCTTGATACACTTAAAATTAGCTTGAAAACCACAATTAATCTGCTAAAACAATTCCCGGGGCTTAAGGATCGCGTTGTTATAAGTGAAAGCGGGATCCAAAACAAAAAGGATGTCCAAATGCTGAGAGATGTTGGTGTTGACGGGATGTTGGTAGGGGAAGCGATATTGAAGAGTGCCAGTGTGCCAGACAAGATTCGAGAATTGCTGAGATGAGATATTTATTTCTAATTTTTGCGCTACTTTTGTCATCTAATTCTGTTTTTGCAATGGGAGAGATTCCCTCAACTCCCAAACTTATAACTCCAGAAGCAGAATTTGGCCGCACATTTGGTTTGCCGGGCTCTGGCGACGCTCAGTTTTATTATCCCCATGATGTTGATCTTGGTTTAATAGGGGATATGAAGACCGGGTTAAATAACCTTTTTATAACTGATACAGGCAATAACCGTGTGCAGCGCCTGGATGAAGATGGCGGCTATGTTTACCAGTTTGGTTCCTTTGGCAGCGAGAATGGCAAGTTTAACGCGCCGGTTGGCATTGCAGTTGATTTTAACTTCCGCATTTATGTTTCAGAAAAAGATAATGATCGAGTCCAATTGTTTGATATCCAGGGCAATTTTCTGAGGGAGGTAGCTACCAGCGAATATGGTTATAAAACCATTGATGATCCATCAGGATTGGCTGTTGATTCCCTGGGCAACCTTTATATAGCTGATTCGGGCAATGACCGGGTCCTAAAGTTTAGCGATACTGGTGATTTTCTGGGTGTGGTGGGCAGTTTTGGCTACGGTGCTGGATTTTTTGACCGACCGGCTGATGTGGCAGTTGACCGTGACAACTATGTTTACGTGGCAGACACTTATAACCATCGCATCCAAAAGCTGGATTATGACGGCCAGCCAGTTATGATGTTCGGCAGTTTTGGCAGCGGCCCGGGCGAACTTTCTTTTCCCCAGGGTATTGCAGTTGATAACCTATTTGTTTATGTAGCTGATACCGGCAATAACCGCGTACAGCTTTTTGATAAGCAGGGCAAGTTTTTGTTAATGGCCGGAGGCTTAAATATGCCTACAGGTATTTCTTTGGGATCTGGCGGCCTGGTTTATATTGTTGACAGCGGAAATCACAGGATTCAGGAGTTAAAGGTCAGTTACTAAGGGGCAGATGGTGGTGGAGTCTGTATGCTTTTTGTTTTATTCATATTAATTTCTATTCTAATAACCAACAGTAGTTTTGCGCAGGAAATAACTTCGCCTGAAGTTGTTGGGATAAGCCAGGAAAGCAAAGGCCTTGTCCTGAGCAAGAGCGAAGGACTTGTAATTAAAGGCAGCCAGTCCATTGCTTTTAGCCTCAAAAGTTTATCAGGTTCAAAAGAAGGGTATGCTCCGGGTACTACCCAGGCCAGAGAGGAAACTTTAAGGATTAATATTTCCGGCACAGCTGACGACACGGAAATCGAAGCTAATATTTACCGCACAACTGCAACCGGGGTCACACAGATTGGCGAAGAAAATGAGGATATTTCAATCCGCCTGCGCCGCGCCAACACAGAGCTTTATCTGGGTGACTTTACAGCTGAATTAACCGAAACAGAGTTTGCCAGATTAGATAAAGTTCTTTCAGGAGCTAGGGTCAAAGGTGATTACGGCAATTGGGGTTTTAGCGCGCTTTATTCTTCTCCAAAGGGCGAGGGCAAGGACAAGAAGTTTTATGGCGACGGCACCCAGGGGCCTTATAACCTTGATTTTACGCCAGTTGTAATTGACAGTGAACGTGTTTCTGTGGACGGAAGATTAAATAAGCGCGGGGACGATTACACCATTGATTACCAGGCCGGCAGTGTTACCTTTCTTAATAAAGTAATTGATGCTAAATCAGTTATTCAAATCTACTATGATTACCGCCAAACAGTTTACTCCCATGCAACTTATGGCTTGCGTGCTTTCTCTAAGCCAATCCCTAACCTTAAATTGGCCTTTACCTATCTTGATGATTCAGATAACTTGAGCGGGGCAGCGGAAATTAGGAGCAGCATGAGCCAGGAGGCAATTGACCCCCAAAGCCATTCAGTTATCGGTTTTGACGGCACTTATATCTCTGAGTATTTAACGCTTAATGCTGAACTGGCCGCTTCAAATCGAGATCTTAATTTGCTGTCAGTTTCTTCTACTAAAGAATTAGGCAAGGCGGCAAAACTTCATTTTACTTCAGCCTTAGGGGCTTGGGGAGTTGAAGGTTTATTTAAAAAAGTTGACCCCAACTTTGTTGCCATAGCAGAGGTTGACCCTAAACAAGATGTTTGGGAATATGCCGGCGCCTTAAGCTATCGGCCGAATCCACTTTTTGGCACTCAGACGCGTTATTATTCTCAAAGATATTTGCAGACCGGCGTTCTTTACGAGAATGTGGACAAAAATGCTAAAGCAATTTTAACCCCAGAGGGGCTGCCGTCGCTTGAGTATGTCTTTTCTGAGTTTGAGGAAAGCAATGATCCGGTTACCGGAGCTTCAATAAAGCGTGTTATCACCAAAAATTCTGTTGAAACAATTTATCAGCGGGGATTTATTGCAACGAGCCTTAAAGGCGCAGTTGAAGAATGGCTCAATCGCTCGCCGTCTGAAGAAGTGACTGATTACAAGAGGATTAATTTTGGCTTAGCTACTGTAGGTTTTGAGAAAGTCACTTTTAGCTCAAATATTGGTTTAGAAGATCGGCAGGAGCCAGCCGGTCTTAAACCATATCGCCGCACCTATGATTTAAAATTGTCTGTCAGTCCAACCAAACACTATTTTCTTTCTTCGGCTTTTAGCCTTGTTGATGACAGTCAAGAGGGACAAACTAATGTTACTAATTTAGCTTATAAGGCAGAGCCAACAGACTTTTTTAAGACAGACGGCAAGTATGCTATCACTTCTGTAATAGAAGAATTTCCAACAACCGGGGAAGCTGTTTCCAAGCAAACAGGTTCGTTTTCCTTTGACCTGCGGCCAGCCAGATATTTGCGTTTTCGTTATTTATATAAACCAAACTTTACCCAGATTATGCGTACGCAGACATTAAGCTATAATAATGAAAAGCAGCAGGTTGAAGTGAACATTATCCCTGTTAAATATGCTGTGCTGGGCGCGATTTACAAGCTGGGCCGCACTTATAATATTTACAAATATGATTTTCCCAATTACCAGGTTAAGGAAAACAGCAATGACACTGATTCGGTCCTGTACACGATAAAAACCGCGCCCTTGCCAATGCTTTCAACTGAATATAATTACTTTCAGGAGAATTCGTACGCTAATACCCTAACCACAACCCAGGAGCCCTATCTATATTCTAGGGGAAGAGGGATAAGGCGCCAGGTTGATACATTAATTAAGACATCTTTGTCTGAGCAATTATCCATTGATTCAAGATATACATTTGAAAAGTTAGACCAAGGTTCTGGTGAAGCCTTATCTGATGTGCTTGATACTAAATCGCATGCTTTATCAGTAAAATTTATCTGGAACCAATCAAGCTTTTGGACTTTTTCAGTTAGTTCTGCTTATACCAGGTTGACTGATTACATTCTAAACCAGGTGACATACACTTTTTCTCCTGGTTTTGGCATTATTTATCGGTTGGGCGAGAGTTTGCGTGTTGATTTTGAATACACTTACTCAAAATCTTTTGCCGGCCAGGAAACAGAAAGGAATAATTACACTCTAAGAACAAAATATGCTGTGAGCGAGTTTGTTGATTTGATCCTGCGCGCCCAACAGGAGATAAGCCGCGCGCCTGATTATCGTTTAACAGATATAGTTGGCAATGTTGAGATAAAGCTTTAATTGTGCTAATATAGGTTTAATGTTAACCTTAGGTATTGACCCTGGACTGGCTACCACAGGTTACGGTCTCATCCGCGAGAATCGGGATAAACTTGTATTTGTTGACCACGGTATAATTTCAACTTCAAAAAAGGACAATTCACAGAACCGGCTGCGCACTATTTATAACAGTGTTAAGAAGCTGGCATCAGATTATAAACCCAGGGTGATTGCTATTGAAAAGATTTTCTTTTCCAGGAACCGCAAAACTGCCCTGCCAGTTAGCCAGGCTAGGGGGATTATGCTTTTGGCCGCTGCCCAGCTCAAAATCCCTGTTGTTGAGTATTCACCAGCAGATGTTAAGGTTGCAGTTACAGGCTACGGCAGCGCTGACAAGCGGCAGATCCAGCAAATGGTCAAGCACTTGCTGCGCTTGACTGATATTCCTAAACCAGATGACGCGGCTGATGCCCTGGCTATTGCTATTTGCCATCTACATTCATATAGAATGACAAGCTTATGATTTCTCATTTGAACGGAATTTTAGAGCATGTTGATAAAGCCCACCTGGTTATTGATGTAGGCAATGTTGGCTACCATGTTTATATTTCAAACGCCACTTTGCCTCGTTTGCCCAAACTTGGAGAAAAGGTTAAGCTTTATACGCTTCAGGTTGTAAGGGAAAATGATATTTCTTTATATGGTTTCCTTAACAAAGAAGAAAAGCATCTTTTTTCCATTCTTTTAAGTGTCAGCGGCATTGGTCCCAAAGCCGGCATGTCGATTATTTCTTCTTTCCCAATTGATAAATTGGTCACAGCGATCACGCAAGGCAATGTTGATTTGCTTTCATCTGTGCCGGGCATTGGCAAGAAAACGGCCCAGAAGTTAGTTATTGAACTAAAGGATAAAGTTGCTAAAGCTTATGCAATTAAGCCCTCTGATATGGCAGTTGGGATCCAAGGAGACCAGCCAGTTATTTCTGACTCAATTTCCGCTTTAGTTTCCCTGGGGTATTCCCCGCGTGAAGCTCGCGATGCGATCTTAAAATCCGGCCTTGATTTATCCTATGGCAATGTTGAAGATATCATCAAACAAGCGCTAAAATCATTAATCTAAACTTATTCCAAACTTAAAATCTTTTTAAGGCCCATTCCTCAGCCATCCGCATCCATTGTCTAGGCAGGAAAGTTTCTGGGGTTAAGTGCTTCACAAAGATTGAGTAGATATTAACTAGGTTTGCCCCCAGAATATCCATAAATAACTGATCCCCAATCATAACAGCATTTTCTGGTTTAGCATTTAGTATCCTTAATGATTTCCAAAAGGCAAACGGCAAGGGCTTAAACCCCAAATGCATGGCAGGCACGTTTAAGGTCTCTCCAATAAACTTAACCCTTAAAGGGTGCCTGCTATTGGAAGTTAGACAAAGATTAAACCCCTCTTCTTTTCTGGTAGCCACCCATTCAAAGACTTGCGGGGAAACGTCATTTACCCTGCGCGGGATTAAGGTGTCATCAATGTCTAAAATAAGGGCTGTTATTCCCTGGCTTTTAAGTTTGTCAAAATCAATTTGATGGATGTCCTGGACAATTAACTTTGGCCTAAAAAGGTTCTTAATCTCCTGCCAGAATTTGCTCAAAATCAAGTCTCCTTTTTAAGCTTGTCAGCAGTTTATCAAAGTCGTTTTTAAAGTCAGGGGAAACCATAAGTTTTAAGGTGGCGGTTGGCCCAGCTTCTGGTTTAGGCGTGCGGATAGCTGCCATGCCTTCAAAAGCCTCAAAATAGGGGCAGATCAAATAGATATCTTCTTTCTTGACCCTTAAGAAATAGTTAATCGAATCCATCTAGAGTTTTTCAATATAGAACAGGACAATTGCCGGCAGGTCCTTATAAAGCTTTTGGTTAACTTCCTTAAGTTTTGTATGCCGTTCGCTGGCTAAGACCAGTTTAAAACCAGAAATCTGTTCTAAGAGTGTATCAATTTCAGGGTTTTTGTAGCCGGTGAAATTGGCTGTGCCCTTGCTGCCAAACAGCGGCTCAATTAAACTGTAGCTGTCTGCGCTTGTGGTTGCTTCTTCAGTAAAAAGTTTGCCAATATCAGCTTTGTAGCCCATGAGGAATAAATTGTGTTTGCCCGAAGCCAGCTCATCAACCCATTTGTCCTCATCCATTGTGTCAACTTCTACCAGCTCGACCTTCATGCCAATATTCTTTAGGTTGCTGCTGATATATTCAGCAATTTCTTTAGTCTTGATACCGCTGGTATGGAGCATGGAGATGTTTTTTAGCCGTTTGTCGTTCATGGGGTAGCCGGCATTTTTCATCAGGTTCTTGGCTTCTTTAACATCGTAAACTAACGGCGCGATATCGGGATCATAGCCCAGCATAGTTGGCGGAATAATGCTGACTGGCGTTGTTTCTGTGCTCATGATGCCAATGGCAATGTCCTTAACATTGATAGCGTGGTTAACTGCCTGGCGAACTTCAACTGTGGTAAAAGGCTCTTTTTGGGTATTAAACCCCATGAACCAGATACCGTCAAACTCTTTTGCTTGTGCAAAAGAGTTAAATCCCAATGTCCAAACCCCAAACCCCAACAAGGTAATGAGTAGAAACTTAAGCGCTCCTGAATTTCTTTTTGCCTTTTTCAAATAAATCTCCTCCTTTACAATCTATGGCCACGATGGCCGGAAAATTATGCACTTCCAGCTTCAGCACGGCTTCTGGTCCCAGTTCCGGGTAAGCAATAACATTGGCCTTCTTAACGTGTTTAGCAAGCAAAGCAGCTGTCCCACCGGCAACTACTAGATAAGCGGCTTTATGCTTTTTCATGGCATCAATCACTTCCTGGCTGCGCCTGCCTTTGCCAATGGTGATTTTTACGCCAGCTTTTAATAGTCCAGGAGTAAAAGTGTCCATCCTGGTTGCGGTAGTTGGGCCAATTGAGCCAATTACTTCCCCTTTGCGCGTTGGAGTGGGGGAAGCATAGTATAGTATGGCGCCAGCCGGGTCAAAAGGTGGTTTCTTGCCAAACATGCGATGTGCAGAATCCCTGGCCGCGTAAATTGTGCCGGAAATAGTTACTTTGTCTCCGGCTTGCAAAGCTTTAATCTCTTTGTCAGTTAGCGGCGCTTTTAGGGTAATTAGTTTTGACTTTTTCATACAATGGCTTCTTTTACGCGATGGGCGTGGCATTCAATATTAACTGCTACAGGTAAACTTGAGATGTGACAGGGATGCCTTTCAATATTTACAGCCAAGGCAGTGGTTGTGCCGCCCAGTCCCATTGGGCCAATGCCGGTTTTGTTTATTTTTTCCAGTAATTCTTTTTCCCATTTAGCTGTGCTGGGGTGGCTATTGTGGCGGCCAATTTCACGCAGCAGTGATTGTTTGGCTAAATTAGGAGCATAATCAAAGGTGCCGCCAATGCCAATGCCAATGATCATAGGCGGGCAGGCATTAGGGCCAGCGTTTTCCACTGTTTCTAAAATAAATTCATCAATTTCTTCTTTAGGTGAAGCTGGTTTAAACATTTTAATCGCACTGCAGTTTTCCGCGCCCCCGCCTTTGGTCATAACTTTGATGTTTATCTGTTCACCAGGAACTATTTTTGTATAAATAATTGCTGGGGTGTTATCTTCAGTATTTTTTCTTTCAATAGGGTCGAGGGTGACCGATTTCCTTAAATAGCCCTTGTGATAAGCCAGGCTAACACCTTCGTTAACAGCTTCATCCAGAGTGCCGTTGATAATCCTTACGTCCTGGCCAATTTCAATAAATGCTGTGACAATGCCTGTGTCCTGGCAAAGCGGCAGTTTTTCCCGCCAGGCGGTTTTTGCATTGTTAATAATTTGCCGCAAGATTTCGCGGCCAGTGGAAGATTTTTCTTTGCTCAAAGCTTTGTTTAAAGCTTCTAAAACGTCTTCAGAAAGATTAGTGTTAGCTTCGACACACAGCTTTTTGATGGTTTCAGTAATTTTTTTTGCTACAACTTCACGCATTTTTCATTGTTGGCCATGATGGCTTCGGCTGATTTTTTAAGCGCTTGCTTTTCCTCATCAGTCAATTCAATTTCGACAATTTCCTCAACGCCATTTTTGCCGATTTTAGCCGGCAAGCCAATGTACAGGCCATTTAAGCCGTACTGTCCATTAGACATGACTGAAGAGCAAATTGTTTCCTTGGTATCTTTGAGGATTGCTTCAACCATATGAGCTGCGGCAGCTGATGGGGCGTAATAAGCAGAGCCGGTTTTAAGATGGCCCACAATTTCTGCGCCGCCTTTCCTGGTCCTGTCTACAATTTTGTCGATTTTTTCTTTGGGCAGAAGGTCAGCAATTGGTTTGCCAGAAACTTTTGTTTGGCTTGGAACTGGAACCATCAAATCACCGTGTGTACCAAGAACTGTAGCTTTAACTTCTGTGACTGGCACATTTAACTCCAGGGCTATAAAACTTGACATTCTGGCCAGGTCAAGCAGCGGCGCCATGCCTAGGACTTTTTTAGCATCAAAGCCAGAGGCTTTCCAGGCAACATAAGTCATGGTATCAAGTGGGTTGGTGACAATTAAAATAATAGAATTTGGCGCGTGTTTTTTAATGTTTTCGCTGACGGATTTGATGATGGCAGTATTTTTTGCCAGTAAATCATCGCGGCTCATGCCTGGTTTTCTGGCCAAGCCGGCTGTGACAACTACGACGTCAGAATCTTTGATATCAGCATAATCATTGGTTCCCATAATGTGGGAATTATAGCCAACAATTGAGCCAGCCTGCAGCATATCCAGGGCTTTGCCCTGGGGTATGCCTTCGACAATATCTAAAAGAACAACATTAACCAGGTCTTTTTCCGCTACTCGCCGGGCCACTTCTGCGCCAACATTGCCAGCGCCAATTACAGATACTTTGGGTTTCATATGGTTCTAGAATAGCAGAATCTGAGAGGAAATTCAATTTTTTGCATTTCTTTGAGCCTTCGAGCCTTTGAGGCAAAAAATAGCCTCTAAGACTCCAAGACTCTAAGGGATTCAAAGAAAATTTGCAATTCCCACAAACTCATCGATCCCCAACGTTTCTGGCCGTCTGCTTAAATCAATATCAATTCCTTCCAAATTAAACTTGGCTAAAGAATTTCTAATCTGCTTACGCCTCTGTTGGAAGGCTGCATGCACAATATCAAAGAACAATTTCTCATCTTTAACCTGATATTTTGGGGTTTTGTAAGGCTTTAAAACTACTATTGCAGAGCCAACCTCTGGCCAGGGGAGGAATGAAGATTTGGATACCAAGGAGATCAAGGATATCGAGGCGTAAAATTGACAAAAAATTGAGAACGACCCATATTTTTTTGATCCCGGACTGGCTGCCATGCGTTCGGCAACTTCTTTTTGGACCATTAAAACTGCGATTTCTGCCTTATCTTCACTTTCAAAAATTTTTTCAATAATTGGCGCAGTGATGTAATAGGGAAGATTCCCTATTATCTTAAATTTTCGACCTAAGACCAATTCATGTAAATGAGTTTTTAAAATGTCCTGGCCAACAAAGGAAATGTTTTGAAATTTATTAAGTACATCCTTGCTGATGCGCAGTAGTTCTTTATCAATTTCAACTGCAATCACATGATTGGCTTTCTCGGCTATTTCTGACGTCACAATCCCTAAGCCTGAGCCAATCTCTATCACCAAATCGTCATTGGTTAACTCTGCTGCATTAATAATTCTTTGCAAAACTTGGGGATCAACCAAAAAATGCTGGCCTAATTTTTTCCGTGGAAAACGGTTGTAAGACTTAAGAAGTTCTTTAGTTATTTGGGCTAGGGTGGGACTCATTTAGTCCGGGCAAAATGCGCGGCAACCTTGATGGCCTCAATCATGCTGTTTGGTTTTGCCCAGCCTTTGCCTGCTATGTCAAATCCGGTACCGTGGTCAACCGAAGTCCTGATAATCGGCAAACCAACCGTCACATTAACTGATTTATTAAATGATAAAAGTTTGAGCGGAATTAACCCCTGGTCGTGATACATGGCGATAACAATATCAAACATGCCGACATTGGCCAGGTTAAAAACAGCATCAGGCGAAATTGGGCCTTTAACATTGATGCCCAGTTTTTTGGCAGCTTCAACAGCTGGTTTGATAATTTTGATCTCTTCATCGCCAAAAATGCCCGCTTCACCTGCATGAGGATTTAGTCCTGCTACAGCAATTCGGGGTTTCTTTTCCCTCAGCTTAAACAAAGTTTCGTGGGCCAATTTAATCCTTTTTAAGATTTTCCCTTTATCCAAATGTCTGCTAACTTCTTTGAGCGGCAGGTGCGTTGTCACCAACATTATCCAAAGCGTGTCAGATACAAACATCATTCCGTAATTTTTGGCTCCGGTGCGGGCAGCTAGAAGTTCAGTATGCCCCTGATATTTATAACCAGCTTTGCGGATAGCTTCTTTATTGATCGGGCCGGTAGTGATGGCGTCAATTTTTCCGTCCATAGCCAGTTTGATAGCTTTTTCCACGTATTCCATTGAAGCCAAGCCGGCTGCTTTTGAGACTTGGCCGACTTTAATGCGGCCGTCAGCATTTTTTAGATCAATAACATCAATGACACCACGGCAAAATTTGGCTTCAGAGATTTTTTTTATGGAATTGATTTCGATATTGGGGATTTTAGCAACTTTTAGGGCCTGGCGCATTGCTTTACAGTCGCCGATCACAAGACAATTTGCCAGCAGCTGGATCTGAGGATTAGTTAAGGCTTTAGCAGAAACTTCCGGACCGATTCCCGCGGGATCACCCATCGTGACGCCGATAATCGGTTTATTCATTATACTTAATCCCTGCCTTTTTCATTCGAGAGATAGCTTCTTTTATCTTATCATCTGTGTCAACTAAGGCAAGGCGCACGGAACCTTCGCCTAATTCTCCAAAGCCAATGCCAGGAGAAACAACTACCCCGGCTTTATGGAGTAAATGCTCAACAAAAGACATGGCATTAAAACCAGATGGAACAGGTATCCAGATATAAAACGTGGCCATTGGTTTTTTGACTTTCCAGCCAAGCGAATTTAAGCCGTCAACCATAATATCCCTTCGTTTTTGATAGCCAGCGCGCATCTCTTCCAGGTATTTATCTTTTATACGCAGGGCAGTGGTTGAAGCCGCTACAACTGCGCCAAACGGGCCATAGTCCAGGTTCGTTTTGATCTTTCTTAATGACTCAATTAACTTGGCATTGCCGACGGCAAAACCAGATCGCCAGCCGGCCATGCCAAATGTTTTTGACATAGAATGGAATTCAATGCAAACGTCTTTGGCCCCGTGCAGCGAGAGGCAGGAAATAGGTTGTTTGCCTTCAAAGTATAGTTCAGCATAGGCAAAATCTGAAATAAGGATCAGGTCATGTTTCTTGGCAAACCTAATTGCTTTCTCATAAAATTCCTTAGGTGCGGTTGCGCCTGTTGGATTGGTCGGATATGAGACAATCAACATTTTTGCCTTGTCAGCTATTGATTTGTCAATTACATCAAGATCAGGAAGAAATCCGTTGTGTTCCACTGTTGGCAATACAACTGGTTCAGCCCCAGCTAAAATTGGGCCGCGAAAATGAGCTGGATAAGCGGGCTGAGGAACCAGCAGTGTATCGCCTTCATTAAGATAAGCAAAAGAAAAATGCACCAAACCTTCTTTGCTGCCTAGAAGCTCTACAATTTCGTTTTTATCAATAGAAATGTTATAGCGTCTTTTGCACCACTCTATAATTGCCGATCTTAACTCCGGGCTGCCTTCAAAAGATGAATAACGTGAATTCTTCGGGTTATCTACTGCTTTTTTTAATGTATCAACAACTTCTTTAGGCGGCAAGTGATTAGGGGAGCCGATAGTTAAATCTATTAGTTCTTTGCCTTTTTTGCGCTCGTCAGCTTTTAATTTGTCCAGTAAGGCAAAAACATAAGTTGGTAGTTTTGTTAATCGTTCTGCTTCCTGCATTTTATTATCTCCTCAGCGTGATAAGAACTCCTAACAAAAGGCCCTGAAAAAACTTTTAAAAAACCCAAGTTTTTGCCGATTGTTTGGTATTCCTCAAACTCTTCTGGCTGAACGTATCTTTTAACTTGTGCGCTGTTCTTTGACGGCGGCAAGTATTGTCCAATAGTTACAATATCACAGCCTGCTTTTTTTAAGTCTTCAAGCAGCGCGATAATTTCAGCTCGACTTTCACCTAATCCTACCATAAAGCCGCTCTTGGTGTAAACCCGGTACCAGGACGGTACCGGGCGGGCATTTTTGGCATTAATAAGCAACGTTAAGGATTGTTGATAATCTGCTTGGGGTCTAATTTTTGAATATAACCTTGGAATAGTTTCGATGTTGTGATTAAGCACATAGGGGTGTGCGTCCAAAACAACTTTTAAGGCGGCTTCACTACCCTTGAAATCAGGGATCAGGACTTCAACTTTAGATATTGGATTAATACTTTTTATTGCCTTAATTACTTTGGCAAATTGACTGGCTCCGCCATCGGTTAAATCATCGCGTGTAACGGAAGTTACAACAACGTAATCAAGCCTCAATTTTTTAACGGCTTTTGCTACTCTTTGAGGTTCATTTAGATCAATTTGCTGAGGTAGTCCGCTTTCAATCCCGCAAAATAAGCAATTTCTGGTACAAACGTCCCCTAAAATCATGAATGTCATAGTGTTGCGGCTAAAACATTCACCAATGTTGGGACATTTAGCTGATTCGCACACGCTGTGAATGCGGTCATCCTGCAGAAGTTCTTTTATCTTGCGGATATTTTTTTGTTTTGGGACCTTTT
>JAHIUL010000186.1 GCA_018817195.1 Candidatus Margulisiibacteriota bacterium | reverse complement strand
GCCAAAGAAGTAAATGCGGAGATTAAAAAAGCAGCTGAAGGCAAACTAAAAGGTATTCTTGGCTACACAGAAGAGCCATTAGTTTCTGTTGACTTGACTGGCAATCCATTATCATCAATTGTTGATGCAGCGCTTACCATGGATATGGATGGTAGTATGGTTAAAGTCGTTTCCTGGTATGACAACGAAATGGGCTTTTCCAACCGTATGAATGATTTTGCTAAACTTATGGGCAAAAGCCTTTAAGGAGCAAGGTTATGGCCAAGAAAACAGTTGCTGATATTCCTGATAAGGAATTAAAAGGCAAGCGCGTGTTCGTGCGCTGCGATTTTAATGTTCCTCTGGATGACAAACAAAATATCACCTCAGATAAAAGGATCCAAGCTGCCCTTCCCACGATTAAGTATTTAATTGATAAAGGGGCCAGGCTAATTTTAGCTTCTCACCTAGGCCGACCCAAAGGCGAAGTTAAAAAAGAACTAAGCTTAGCTCCAGTTCAGAAAAAACTTTCAGAACTTTTGGGTAAACCAGTTGCCATGGCTGGCGATTGTGTGGGGGACGAAGTTTCCAAGCAGGCAGCTGCGCTTAAAGATGGAGAGATACTTCTTTTAGAAAACCTTCGTTTTCATAAAGCAGAGACAAAAAATGATCCTGCTTTTGCCAAACAATTAGCTTCCCTGGCTGATATTTATGTGTCTGATGCTTTTGGCACAGTGCATCGCGCCCATGCCTCAACTGAAGGGATTGCCAAAAATTTACCAGCCTATGCTGGCTTTTTGATTGAGAAAGAATTAAAGTTTTTAGGTGAAGCCTTAACAGAGCCCAAAAAACCATTTGTAGCTATTATTGGCGGTGCAAAGATTTCTGGTAAACTAGAAGTTTTAAAAAGCTTGTTAGATAAAGTTGACACCTTAATTGTTGGTGGGGGAATGGCCTATACATTTTTTAAGGCCAGAGGAGTTCCCGTTGGCAATTCATTAGTTGAAGATGATCTAATCAATGATGCTAAAGAAATCCTTAAAGCAGCCATTGATAAAGATGTGCCGTTTTTACTGCCGATTGACCACGTTGTGGCTGATAAGTTTGACGCTAATGCTAATACCCAAATTGTGCCGCGCACAACTATCCCCAAGGGCTGGATGGGTGTTGATATTGGACCAGACACTATTATAAAGTTTACCAACGCGATTAAGGATGCCAAGACAATTGTTTGGAACGGTCCCATGGGCGTATTTGAGATGGAAAAATTTGCCAAGGGTACCTTGGGTATTGCCCAGGCTGTTGCAAAGGCTACTGCCAACGGCGCTGTTTCAATTATTGGCGGGGGTGATTCCGCCTCAGCAGTTAAAAAAGCTGGGCTGGCTGATAAGATGAGTCATATTTCAACCGGCGGCGGCGCGTCGCTTGAGTTTCTTGAGGGCAAAGTCCTTCCTGGGATCGCAGTGCTGCAGGATAAATAGCAAGGGGCCGTAGTTCAGCTGGGAGAACGCCTCGTTCGCAACGAGGAGGTCGTCGGTTCAAATCCGATCGGCTCCATAAGGATTAATTATCATGGCTAAAACAGAACAGACTTTAGTAGTAATCAAGCCCGACGGCATAAAAAAATCTTTAACCGGCAATATCCTCACCAGATTATCAGAGACTAAACTGCGCATCCTTGGAGCCAAGGTTGTCCGGGTTTCAAAAGATTTAGCAGAAAAACATTACGGTCATCTTAAAGACAAACCTTTTTTTCAAGAAGTTGTTAAATATCTCCGCGGAGAGCTCCATGGCGCGCGCTACAACAGGGTTATGGCCCTGGTTTATGATGGTGAAGAGGCTATCTCAAAAGTGAGGCAGCTGGCAGGCACAACTAATCCTGAAGAAGCTGAGCCCACCAGCATCCGCGGGCAGTACGGCAGGTTAACGACCAAAGGCTTGTTTGAAAATGTGCTGCACTGCTCGGCCAATGCGCAGGAAGCTGAAAACGAGATCAAGCTCTGGTTTGATCCGGATGAAATCGTTGACGAAATTTATCCGGTTAAAGAGATAGAAGAAAAAGTCAAAAAACGTATCTGGGACTAAGCTTGAAAATTAATGAGACATTTTATTTTAGTCCCAATATTTTTTGTTTCAATTGTTATTGTCGCTTTGCTCTTTGCCAGCTGCGGCACGCAGGTTGACCGGACGCCCTCGACCTCAACAACAACTTTAACGCCGCCGACAATAACATTGGTTACGCTTACGACTACCACAACAGGCACAACTGCAACAACAGCCCCAGTGACTACAACCACCACTACCACTACAACTACTACAACAACGACTTTGGCGTCTGGCTGGACTTATATTGGCAGTCCAGAGTTCTCCGCAGATCCAGCGCGGTATCTTTGCTTTGATATGGATGAGAGTATCCCTTACGTGGCTTATTCTGATTATACAAATTATAACGCAACTTTGATGAGTTATTCTGGCTCCTGGTCAAATGTTGGCAGTGCGCCCTTTTTTCCTGATGATGCAAGATTTCTTTCCTTGTTTCTCCAGCCGCAAGGGGGTGGGGGTGTTGTTCCGTACGTTGCTTTTCGTGATGCAACAGCTGCAAATGGGGCAACGGTGATGAAATATAAATCAAGCAGCTGGGGTTATGTTGGGAATCAGGGGTTTTCTTCAGGAGAGGCGTCTTATACTTCATTGATGATTTATAATGGAGATCCCTATGTTGCTTATAGAGATGTGGCAAATGGTTCTAAAACAACTGTTATGAAATGTGAAGATCCTACATGGGAAGTAGTTGGTTATTACGGATTTTCAGCAGATGAGGCTTTGGATATATCACTTTATGTGTTTGCTGCTGATAGTATTTATATTGCCTTTAAAGATGCGGCTAATTCCGGCAGGGCAACTGTAATGGAATTTAATGTCTCTACCTGGGAAGTTGTTGGTTATGCTGGTTTTTCAAATGGTGCGGCCAGCGGCATATCATTGTTTGTAGACGATAATGAGATCCCTTATGTCTCATATACTGATGCCCTGGACTCAGATAAGGTTTATGTGAAAAGATATGATAATCTAACCTGGGAAGCAGTTGGCAGTGATGGTTTTTCTTCAGGCGAGGCATCATCTACGTCATTGTATATTGAGGGTACAGTTCCATATGTTGCTTTTGTTGATGTAGCAAATGACACAAAGCCCACTGTTATGAAGTTTGAAGGCAGCGCCTGGCAGGTGATTGGGGATTTTGGCTTTTCTAATAGTGCGAGTACTGATGTGGTCCTTCATCTTTATAACGGTACTCCTTATGTTGCTATTTGTGAAGGTGCAAGCAAGGTTGAAAAAGTCTCAGTAATGAAGTATGTGGAGTAGCTAAGTTAACAGGCTCGTGGCTGTCATGGCCTTTGGCTTTTTCAATCCGATTAGGTCTAAAACTGTTACCCCAATATCAGGCACGATTCCTTTTTTCTTTACTTTCAAATCTTTTCCCAATATCCAAAAGGGCACTGGATTGAGCGAATGTTGAGTGCTGACTACTGATTTATCACCTTTCTTAAGTGACATTTCATCAGCATTGCCGTGATCAGAAGTTACGATGAAAATTCCGCCTTTATTGATCCAGGCAGGAACAAGTTTTTCCAGGCATTTTGAAAGATGACCAATGGCTTCGGTTGCGGCTTTAAGGTTTCCCGTGTGCCCAACCATATCGCCGTTCTGAAAGTTGTGGACAATTAAACTATAATTTCCTTCTTCAATAGCTTTTAGGGCAAAATCAGTTTCAAGATAAGCTGTCATTTCCGGCACCAAATCATAACGCTTGCCGCCTTCTGTCCTTTCTTTTAACTTTAAATCTTGGGCAAGATGGCGATCCTCGCCAGGGAAGGGCTCTGTTCGTCTGCCGGAAAACCAACCTGTAACATGGGCAAATTTTTCTGGTCCTGCTAAACGTAGTTGTTTTAAGTTAGCTTTAGACACAATTTCACCAATTGTATTTGGGATTTCTTTTTCAGGAAAAGCTGTTAAAGCATTAATTTCTGGATAATACTCTGTCATGGCTACAAAACATAAACCTTTTATTTTAGCTTGAATTTGTTCAATCTCGCTATAGATTCCTTCATTAATTGGTTTTGTGCCTTTTTTGTAATTGAAAAACTTATGGTCGTTTTCGCAAAAAGCAATTGTTAACTGCATGCCCCTGTCTTGCCTGAAATTAAAAAATATTACTGAATCCTTTGAGATCATGCCCTTATAATCACCAATAATAGTAGGGCGAATGAATTCATCTGTTTCCCCGCGGCCATAGGACGCTTCAATTGCTTCGGCTGCAGAAGAGGCTTTATATTCTCCTTCGCCTTTAACTAAAGCTTTAAGCGCAGCTAAAGTCTTATTCCAGGCTGTGTCCCTGTCCATGGCCACTTCCCTGCCCATCACAGACCTGATTTTTACAATACTGTTCAAGGCCAGCTCAGAAATCTTGTCATGCAGCATTTTCAGGTAAACTTCTCCAGCTGCTTTGGGGTTAGTATCTCTTCCGTCAGTGAACAGGTGAATTGCGACATCTTTAAGGCCAGATCGTTTAGCTAATTCCAGTAAGGCAAATAGATGTTTGATACTCCCATGGACTGTTCCCCCGTGTCCTTGTAATATCCCCATGAGATGAAGGGTTGAATTATTCTTTTTAACCTGTTTAACGGCAGAGAGCAGGGCATCATTTTTAAAAAAGCTGCCATCTTCAATAGCTACATTAATTCTTTCAATTGATTGGTAAACAATCCGGCCTGCGCCCATGTTTAAGTGGTTAACTTCAGAGTTGCCCATAGTGCCTTTTGGCAAGCCCACTGCCAGCCCCGAACAGTCAAGCAAAGCATAGGGTTTTGTTTTTATCAGTTCAGCAATAAAGGGGGCTTTGCCTTGTTGAATTGCATTATAGATCGCATTGTTTTCATTTTGCTGGCCAATGGCAAAGCCGTCAAGGATGCAAAGATAAACCGGAGTATGTGTCTTCATAAACAATATCTTACTATATTTTAGTAAGTTTTCAAAGCCCTCACCCTGACTTATCTTAAGACAAGAGATTGTCTTGAACCTCCCTCTCCCAGAGGGAGAGGGATAACTTTTTTCTTGAGAGAATAAATAATTCCCCCTCTCCTTCTGGGAGAGGGGGTAGGGGGTGAGGGCATAAAGCAATTTCCTGTTGACACAGGCATGGGTCTACGTTAAAATTACGCAGACATGAGAAATTTATTGTTAGCAGTCCAATTGTTCTCGGCAATTGGCTTGATTATCAGTGTACTTGTTCACGCTGCCAAGGGAGAGGGCTTGGGTGGCATTGGCGGATCAGCCAGGCTGTTTGGCTCGCCCAAAGGCATGGAAAAGGGCCTTGACCGCATCACCTGGGGATTTGCGATTCTTTTTTTGGCGATTTCTATCCTTCTAGCTATTCTCAAAATTTAACAGGCCTAGAAGGTCAAAATAAGGAGGTAGAATGGATATGGAAGCTTTGATTGAAGCTGTTAACCAGGCCAGTTCCAGTATTTTCCCACTGCTCGGTAATGTTCTCCTCGCCCTGATCCTTCTTTTAATTGGTTTTTTGGTGGCACGGGGGCTTGCTTTATTAACCACGCTTGTGTTAAAAGCAGTGCAGCTGGACAAGGGCGCCAAACAAATAGGTTTTAATTCTTTGCTTGAAACAGGCAATGTTAAAATAAGCGCGTCTGAGTTGATTGGCGAGCTTGTTTACTGGGTAATTGTGCTGGTTGTTTTTATTTCTGTTGCCGGAGCCTTTGGCCTGGCGGTTGAGCCGGTTGTCGCCAAGATTTTCAATTATCTCGGCTTAGTCTTATTGGCTTCGTTGATTTTAGGCATTGGCTTGTTCTTTGCCAGCCTGATTGCTGCCGTTATTAGGGTTATTATGCTTAACCTTGGTATTGCGGGAGCAAAAACAGCTTCACGCTTTATTTATTATATTGTTGTTATTTTTACCTTTTTGGCTGTTTTAGCTGAACTAGGTTTAAATCCCGAACTTTTTATCCAGCAAATGGGTGTGTTTGTTGGTGCAGTTGGTTTAGCTGCCGCCATTGCCTTTGGTCTGGGTTGTAAGGATATGGCAGCGGACTTTTTGCACAATTTATTTAAAGGTAAATAACCAGGTTGTCTTTTTTAAGTCTAAAAAAAAAGGAGGTGAAAATGAATGAAAAAAGTATTAATAGCTATGTTAATCGCTGTTATTGGATTGTCAGTTGCTTCTTTTGCTGTTACTGCTGGTAAGGTTGGTGTTGGTATTGAAACCGCAGGCGGCAACTTGGTTGTTGGCAACTGCACATCTTTTGCAGTCAGATATAACTTTACCGAACAGATTATTGGTAAACTGGGATTGAACTACAGCAATGAAAAGAATATTGCTGGAGTAGAAAATAGTCAATCTGGTTTGTCTTTAAGCGGTTCTTATGTTCTTCCTTATATGATGGGAGACGTAGCTCCTCTGGTTGGGTTGCAGTACTCAACAGACGGCGCTTCAACCGCCACTTCAATAATCTCTCTGCTTTTAGGTGTTGAAGCTGAAGTAGCTGATGGTATGGTATTGGGCTTTGGCTTGATTCCTTATTCAACAGCTTCTATGTCAGGTAATACTGACTCTTCAATCAGCACTGGAACCGGTAACATGACAGGCAGAGGTGCTTATATAAGTGCGGCCGTATATGTAAACTAGTTTCCATTTATACAAAAGCCCTTGTTTGATTTATCAAGCAGGGGCTTTTTGTTTGGATTCGCTAATTCATATATTCACGAATTAACGCCAATAACCATTTCGCCAATAGCTCGAATTTATGCCAATAATCGCTAATTATTATCGAAATAATAATTAGTGTTAATTTGAGTTAATTAGCGTTATTGGAGATACCGGTTATTGGCGCAATTAGCGATAAACTAATTAGCGAAACATTAGAGACTTTTGAACAACCTTGAATCTAATTGAGTCTGTTGTGGCAAAATGCTAAAATATCCCAATGATAGCGCACTTAATCTTGTTCTTTTCCGCGGCAATTGTGTCTGCTGTAGTAACATATCCAATTGTCTGGCTGCTTAAGTTTTATCATCTAAGCCAATTTGTTCGCCTGGAAGGTCCT
>JAHIUL010000185.1 GCA_018817195.1 Candidatus Margulisiibacteriota bacterium | reverse complement strand
CATAATATAATCACTTAAAAGACCCAAGCCTGCGGTTATTCCCAAAAGATACCAATAATGCGGATTTTTGTGTTTGATGATCAAAACAAAAACATAAAAACTTAGTGCCCAGAAAAGAAAAAGGATTGTTTGCGGGACTAAGAACATGCCGCCTCCAAAAAAGGTAGGAAGAAGATTAAATATTATTACGGCGGTTGTTGCGGCACCCGGCCCATAAAGTTCTTTCCCGGTTCTATAAATAATCCAGGATAGTAGCAGAACTATTGTTATTGCTACCAGACGAATGATGAATGCATTATTGCCAAATAAACCAGTTGCTATAAAATTTACATAGGCAACCATAGGCGGATGGGCAATATAGCTTAAGTCGAGGCGCTGGCTCCACAGCCAGTAATAGGCTTCATCGCCAATGAGGGGGAAATACTGGGCGACACCGATTTTAAACAAGTTTATTAAAACTAAAAAGGCGGCCAAAAACATGTTAAAATACATTATATCATGTTTTACAATTTGCCTGAGCAGGTGTTTATATCGGTCTCAATTATTCTTCCTGTTGTCAACGAAACCCAGTTGCTTGAAAAGACGGTTGAGATTATCATGGACGACTGCAGCGAAGATATTCATGAATTTGTGATAGTAATTTGTGATAAAACCACTCCAGAGAGTTTGGATGTTTGCAGTCAGCTCAAAAATAAATATGGGGAACGGATAAAAATTCTCAAGCAAACACTCCCTTTTCTGGGAGGAGCGATGCGGGATGCGTTTGACTATGTATCTGGCAGTCACGTTATAATGATGGCCAGTGATATGGAGACTCCTCCAGATAAAGTGAAAGATTTTATTAGTGAAGCAAAAAAGTATCCCAACGTAATTGTGACTGGTTCGCGCTGGATAAAGGGTGGTGGGTTTGAGGAATACAGCCCGCTAAAATTTTTGCTTAACTTTGTGTTTCAGCGTTTTTTTTCAATATTATACCGAACCCCATTAACTGATATGACTTATGGCTATCGGATTTTTCCAAGTCAGCTGGTAAAATCCATCCGCTGGGAAGAATTGCGCCATCCTTTTCTTTTTGAAACGCTGGTAAAGCCATTGCGTCTGGGTGTGAAAGTTATAGAAATACCAACTAAATGGAAGGCGCGGGATGAAGGCGGTTCGCAAAACACTTTTATGCGCAACTTTGAATACTTTCGTATCGGCATAAAAACATTATTTTACTCGCGGAGGCAAATATTAAAATGAAAAAAGTTATTGTTACCACGACGATTAATTCTCCGACTGAGGCCATTGAAAAGTTTGATGCTTTATCTGATTGGACCTTGGTGGTTATTGGGGATCTAAAAACGCCCTCTGACTATAAGTTAAAACGAGGGATTTATGTGTCGCCAAATGAACAGGAAAAATATGACAAAGAACTTTCAGATGCTATTGGTTGGAAATGCATTCAGCGGCGTAATTTTGGTTTGCTCTGGGCCCATGATCTGGGCGCGGATATTGCGGCGGTAATTGATGATGATAATATCCCATATGATGGCTGGGGCGAAAATCTTCTTATAGGCAAAGAGGTTCTCGCTAACTATTATGAGACGGATTTGCCTGCTTTTGATCCAGTTGGGGCAACTAATCATAAAGATATTTGGCATCGGGGCTATCCCTTACAGCTTGTGCCAAAGCGAGACTACAGTCGTAGTTCTAAGAAAAAGATAAGCTTTGATGTTCAGGCTGATTTTTGGGATGGCGACCCTGATATTGACGCGGTTTGCAGGATGATCTATGCGCCAGAATGTAAATTTGATCCTGCTTTTTTCCCCATTACGGCTAATAAAATAGCGCCTTTTAACTCTCAAAATACTATTATTAAAGGCGAACTATTGAAAGATTACTTTTTGTTTCCTCATGTTGGCAGGATGGATGATATTTGGGCTGCTTATTATGTGCAGGCTAAAGGCGCTAAGGTTGTATTTAATAAGCCGACAGTTTACCAGCAAAGGAATGAGCATAATCTGGTGGTTGATATGAAGAAAGAATATATTGGCTACGAAAATAATCTTGAAATTGTTAAGGAAATTGTTAAAGACCCTGAAAAGATCTTGAATTATCTGCCAGATGCGTCAAAGCAGGCCTTTAATATCTACAGGAGACATTTTAATGCGTAAAATTTTAGTGACCGGCGGGGCGGGTTTTGTCGGGCGTCATATGATAGGGCGATTGCTTGAGTTAGGAGATGAGGTTCATTGTGTTGATAAGCTCGCGCCATTGACCGGAGGGATTTCTCCTGAAGACTGGCCCTTGTTTTCCCCCAAAGACTATAAAAACTTTAAGTTTTATCATGAGGATTGCCGGGATTATTTTAAGCGAGTCAGTGACACGGATTTTGATTATTGTTTTCATCTGGCTGCAATGGTGGGCGGCCGCTTGATGATTGAGAACAATCCGCTTGTTGTGGCTGATGATTTATCAATTGACGCTGAATATTGGCAGTGGGCAGCTAAAACCAAACCAGGCAAGAGCCTTTGTTTTAGCTCAAGCGCGGCTTATCCTATCAAGTACCAGAGGGCGGAGAACTATCAGCTGCTTAAAGAAGATATGATCTCTTTTGATCATGATATTGGCATGCCTGATATGTCTTATGGCTGGGCCAAGTTAACTTGTGAGTACCTGGCCAAATTAGCTTATGTGCGCAATGGTTTAAAGTCAGTCGTGTATCGGCCTTTTTCCGGCTATGGGGAGGATCAGGATGATGCTTATCCATTTCCAAGTATTTGTAAGCGGGTCCTGGCGAACAAAGGGGCGCCGTCTATTACAGTTTGGGGATCAGGCAGACAGATGCGCGATTTTATTCACATTGAAGATTGTGTGGATGCAGTTTTAGCTACTATGGATAAAATTGATGATGCAGGCGCTCTAAACCTGTCTACCGGCATCTTTACCAGTTTCATTGATTTTGCCAAGCTGGCAGCTGAAGTTTGCGGTTTTTCTCCAGAGGTAGCCGGAACATCTGATAAGCCAGAGGGCGTATTTGCCCGAGCAGGTGACCCAACAAAACAGGCGGAACTCGGATTTAAATATAAGATTGATTTTCGAAGTGGGATTGAGCGCGCTATCGCAAGATACGCCTCCCTATAAAGCCGCGACAGATAAAGATTTGGGTCTTTAAAGGGATATCTGAGTCTTTAGTAAAGAGCCTTTTAGTTTTATCCTCTTTAACAGTTTTAAACAAAAGCTTAAGTTCATTTTCTTTATCTTTTTCATCAAAAACAAAGTATAAGATATCGTCTCCAGGCTTTAATTCTGGTCTGCCCCAGATATCAAATTGTTTCCAAGCGCCTTCTGGTAAATAAACTGCTGTTTTGCCGTAAAAAGCAACCAAGTTGGCCACGCCCATCTGGTTTGAATAGACAGAGTCAACTTTGCTTGATTCAATAAATCCCGGCAGTTCTTGGTTAATTGAATAAGCCTGGTCTTTGTATTCCTGCGGAATAGGATAAAGAAAAGCGTAATAGATGACAAATAATATGTTAATTAGCGCGATAACAAAAATGTTTGACCAGAAGCGGAAATTGCGTAAAGGATTTGGCATCATGGTAAACCAGCGCTGGCACAGCACAACCAGCATGCCAGGATAGACAATTGATGTCCAATGACCGCCAATAATTGTAAAAGGTGATACAAATAGAAACGGCAGGAAACCGGCCAAAGAAAGGCAGATCAGTAATAAGCTTTGGTTAT
>JAHIUL010000184.1 GCA_018817195.1 Candidatus Margulisiibacteriota bacterium | reverse complement strand
TGAAGAGGTCCGGTTCTACTTCAACGGCGAGATCGAATTCTGGTTCCTCGACTGGTTCGATGGCGCACACCGCGACGTGACCGGGGAATCGTGGGCGCGCTGGCTTTCCGACTACTTCGAGGAGATCGTCAAGGGCTGGCCGTCCAATCGCTAGCCCACACCTCGGCGCGCTTGGCCCGCGCCGCCAGCCGTAGGGTTGGCGAGGCTGGCTAAGCCTGGACACTAGTCAAGGAGGGATGGCGATGACGAAACGAGAGATGCGAGAGACGATCCATTGGCCGACCATCCGGGAATACTTCGCGAGGCTGCCCAAGGATGCACAGAAACGGGTCCTGGCACGCGCTACGCCAGACCTGCGGCGACGATTGACCACCTAGCACAACGGAGGGAAGCAGCAATGTGGACGATCAAGTTTCGAGTCACTGGACTCGTAGCCGCTGCACGGCGGCTTCGGTGTCCGACAGAAGGGGACTGAGACGGCCATGCCACGTAGGACCGCCCGCACTGCGGCTCTCCCCACATATCTTGAACCCCAACAGATCGCTGCCTTGATTGAGGCGGCGCCGACGCCGCAGGCCCGGGTGATGATGACGCTGATGTGGAGGTCCGGCCTCCGTGTGTCTGAGGCGCTGGCCGTCCGAGCCGCCGATGTGCGCCTGGACGGTGAGCAGCCGACGTTGCGGGTTCGCCACGGCAAGGGTGGCCGTCCGCGGATGGTGCCTATCCACCAGGCCCTGCTTCCCATGCTGGAGGGTCTGCGGCTGTATCGTGACCGAGCCGGGCAGGGACCTGCCCAAAGACTTCCCCCACGTTGACATCTTTATTGCCCCCAATCAGCCGGAGAGGCTGGTGGAGTTTTTGAAATTGGGGGGAGTAAGCAGTAAGGAGTATGCACTAAGCAGAAAAATCGGGGAGAGTATTACTAAGTACATTACGATAATGCACGGCTGCGATAATTTTTGTTCGTATTGCGTTGTTCCATATGTCCGCGGTCGCGAATTCAGCCGGCCGATGGACGAAATTCTTGAAGAAATTAAACAAACAGACTTTAATCAATACAAAGAAATATTTTTGCTGGGTCAAAATGTGAATTCTTATAAATATGGTTTAGCTGATTTATTGCATAAGACAGAAGCTTTCATATCACATGACACATATCCCATATCACGTATCCGTTTTATGACTTCACACCCAAAAGATATGGTAGATGACATCATTAACGCTGTAGCTGACCTTCCTCATGTATGTGAATACTTCCACCTGCCTGTCCAGCACGGAGACGATGACATGCTCAAGAAAATGAATCGCGGCTACAACCTTGATTACTATAGGAAGTTAATTGCTAAAATCCGTGCTAAAATACCTGGAGCTGCCATTACTTCCGACGTGATTATTGGCTATCCTGGCGAAACAGACCAGCAATTTGCTAATACCCTGAAGATTATTAGAGAAATTAGCTTTGATGCCTGCAACACTGCTGCTTATTCAGTCCGGCCAGGCACTGCCGCTGCCAAGTTAGCTGATGATGTGCCGGATCAGGTTAAACAACAAAGATTGCAGCAAGCTATGCTGGTGGTAGACGAAGTTACTCAAAACAATAATAATAAATTACTGGGTACTGTGCAGGAAGTTCTAGTAGATAAAAAGGGGACCGGCAGGACAAGGACTAACAAAATCGTCAAGTTTACTCCCAATAAATCTGACTTGCTTGGCCAACTGGTCAATGTTAAAATAGCCACAGCGAAAAGTTGGCTGCTGCAAGGAGATTTATTAAATGGCTAATTCCGAATTGCGCGTCTTTTATGGAAATTCTCATCCAAAGTTAGGGGAGGATATTGTAAAGTTCCTCAAGTTAAAGCCTGGTCAAATCAAATTATCCCGTTTTGCCGGCGGCGAAATCTATGCCCGTATCACAGAAAATGTCCGTGGACAAAGCTGCGTTATTATCCAAACTTGCTCACAAGAAGTAAATGTGGACCTAATGGAGCTTTTCATTATTATAGATGCCATGAAAAGAGCTTCTGCTAAAACAATTACCGTTGTTCTGCCTCATTTTGGTTATGCCAGACAGGATCGCAAAGCTGCTTCGCGTGAACCCGTCTCTGCCAGGCTAGTTGCCAATCTTTTGGAAACCGCAGGCGCTGATCGTATTGTCACCATGGACCTTCACTCTGATCAAATCCAGGGTTTCTTTAATATTCCAGTTGATACTTTAACCTATATGCCTGATTTTGCTGAATATTTAAAGAAAAAGAAATTGCAGAATATGGTAGTTGTGGCGCCTGATACCGGCCGGGCCAAGGTAGCAAAGAAATTGGCTGACCGTATAGGCGCAAAGCTGGCTATTTTACATAAAGTGCGTTCAGAGCACCATAAATCTGAGATCACCCACGTTGTCGGCGATGTTAAAGACCGGACTGTTATTATTACCGATGACATGATAGATACGGCCGGAACAATCACCAGCGGCGTGGATGTCTTGCGCCAGGCCGGCTGCAGCAGCGATATTTATGTGGTGGCTACACACGGCCTGTTTTCCGGCCCGGCAATTGAGCGCATGACAAAAGCTGATTTCAAAGAAGTTATTGTGACAGATACATTTCCTATTCCCAAAGAAAAACAGTTTAAGGGGCTGACAATCCTTTCTGCGGCCGAGCTTTTGGGCGAGGCTGTCCGGCGCAATTACGAAAATCAGTCAATCAGCTCACTTTTTGACTAATTAATTATATGGCAAAGAAAGTCAACATCGGCATAATTGGATTTGGCAACATTGGCTCGGCAGTGGCAGATGTTATCCGCAAAAATCACGCTGTAATTTTGGCAAACACCGGTCTTGACCTGCGCATTAAGAAGGTTTGTGATGTTAGAAGAGTTAAAGCCCCTTTTAAAGTTACCTCAAACGCCTTAAGTATTATTAATGATCCTGGCATTTCTGTTATTGTTGAAGCAGTTGGCGGAGTTGATCCTGCACTAAAGTACATTATGTCAGCCATTAAACACAAAAAGCATGTTGTTACCCCTAATAAAGAAGTAATTGCCAAACACATGACGGAAATATTAGGCGCAGCGCGAAAAAACCGCGTGCAGGTCTATTTTGAAGGAGCAGTTGGCGGCGGCATTCCCATTATTCTGCCGCTGCGCGAAAGCTTAGCCGGCAACCAAATCGCAGAGATTTATGGGATAGTTAACGGTACTACTAACTACATACTCTCAAAAATGAGCAAAGAAGGGAAAGAGTTTGATGTTGTTTTGGCTGAGGCAAAGAAAAAAGGTTATGCGGAACCTGACCCGACTTCAGATATTAAAGGATATGATGCGGCTTATAAAGCGGCAATTTTAGCAGCCACTGCTTTTGGCGCGCATGTTGAGCAAAAAGATATTTATTGCGAGGGCATTACAAAGATTTCCCAGGAAGATATCCAATATGCAGACCAGATTGGCTATGTTATAAAACTTTTGGCAATTGCCAGATTAGTTGAAGGCAAGCTTGAGGTTAGGGTGCATCCGGCCTTGGTTGGCAAGGAGCATCCTTTAGCTGCTGTTTCTGATAATTATAATGCTATTTATGTAAAGGGCTATCCTGTTGGCGAGCTAATGTTTTACGGCCAGGGCGCTGGCGGCAATCCCACTGCCTCAGCCATAATTTCTGATATTATAGCGACGGCAAATATAAAGTCAAAAAACAGATCAGCCAAGCTAAAAAAAGCTAAGTTAAGAAAAATTGATGATATTAGCAGCCGCTATTACATACGGCTTGAAGCGCCGGATAAATCAGGCGTGCTGGCAGGCATTTCCAGGGCCTTTGCCAGTAAAAAAGTGAGCATTGCCGCTGTGGTGCAAAAGGAAATGGTTGGCAATATTGCTACAATTGTAATCCTTATCCACAAAGTGCCGGAAAAGAACTTAAAAGCAGCCTTAAAAATTGTCTCAAAACTGCCGGTTGTGAAAAAAATCTGCAACGTTATTCGAATTATATAAATAACCACAAGAATCCCCTTGACAAAATTGTTGTTTTTATAGTAAAATTGATCTTTGTTCGCTTGAATTGCAGCGGACATCTCCATCACGGCGGAGATTAATTAGCGAATCCTTTTGCCAAAAATTTGAAAAGGGATTTTTGGGAAGGGGTTTTTCGTGCTTTTGGAAATTATTTATTTATGCGTGAAGTAATAACTTTAGCTTGCGGTGAGTGTAAGAGAAAAAATTACACTTCTAATAAGAATAAGAAGAATACTAAAGAGAGAATTGAGCTCTCTAAGTTTTGTAATTGGTGCAGAAAGCACACAAAACATAAAGAACAAAAGTAGTCGAGACGCGGGTCTGTCGGTTAATGGCAAACCACCGGTCTCCAAAACCGGGACTCCCCGTTCAAATCGGGGCAGACCCGTTTGAATAACAGGATATGGATGTGAATAATATTTTTGGCCGGCTTGTAAAGTTTTTTAAAGAGACTCGTTCAGAACTTAAAAAGGTGGTCTGGCCCGATCGCCGCTATGTTATGGTGGCTACGATGATTGTTTTGGTGCTGGTAATTTTAACAGCTATGTATGTTATGGCTATAGATTTTACCTTTTCTAGATTATTTGGGTTTTTATTGAAATAACATGGAAGAAGAAAAAAAAGAAAATTTGGAAAACACCTCTGAATCAGCGCCGGCTGATGAGGATAAGGTACAGGAAGATGAAAATAATAATGCTCAGCAGGGGCAAGAAGAAAAACAGGAAGAACCAGCTGCTGTGCAGCCGGTAAGTGAGCCTGCGGAGCCTGAGGCAGAAAGTTCATCAGAACAAGAACCTGAACAAGTTGTAGAAGATACAGAAGCTCTGCCAACCAAGCCTGAAGCAAGATGGTATGTTATCCAGACTTTTACTGGTCAGGAAGAAAGAGTCAAACATGCGATTGAACATACTATTGAGATAAAGCACTTAAAAGAAAAGGTTTTTCAGGTTTTGGTTCCCACGGAAGAGATCGTTGAAATAAAAGGCGGCAAGCGGGTCGAAAAAGTAAAGATGATGTTTCCCGGCTATGTCTTCCTGGAAATGATACTGGATGAAGAATCCTGGTATCTAATCAGGCAGACTCCAGGGGTTGCCCGGTTTATCGGAAATAAGGTAAAGCCCACACCGGTTTCCGGCAAAGAAATGCAGCGGGTCTTAAAGCAATTGGGTAAAGAGGAAAGGCTGGAAATTACTTTTGAAAAAGGCGAAGGAGTCAGGGTAATTTCAGGCCCATTCCGGGGCTACACCGGCACAGTTGATGAAGTTAACCCTGAAAAGGGCAAACTTAAGGTTTTAATAAATATTTTTGGAAGGGATACGCCGGTCGAAGTTAATTTCGAACACGCGCAGAAAATTGTCTAATGGCAAAGAAAAAGACCAAAGAAATCATAACTAAGGTTAAGCTGCAGATCCCCGCAGGCAAAGCAAACCCGGCCCCGCCGATTGGTCCTGCTTTAGGCCAGCATGGTTTAAATATTATGGAGTTTTGTAAGCAGTATAATGCTGCGACCAAGGACAAAGGCGACCTTATTATCCCGGTTGAAATCACCATTTACAAGGACCGCTCCTTTACATTTATATTAAAGACCCCTCCAGCTGCAGATTTACTGCGTAAAGCTGCTGGTGTTGAAAAAGGTTCTGGTGAGCCTAATAAGAATAAGGTTGGCAAGGTCACCAAGGCTAAGCTCAAAGAAATTGCAGAAATGAAAATGGCAGACTTAAATGCCAATGACGTAGACGCGGCCATTAATATTGTGGCTGGCACAGCCCGCAGCATGGGGTTGACGGTGGAGTAAAGAAATGGTAAGAGGCAAAAAATATCAGGAAAAAGAAAAGTTAGTTGATAAAGCTAAGATGTATTCTTCAGCTGAAGCGTTTACTTTGGTTAAACAGACAGCGAGGACAAAGTTTGATGAAACAGTTGAGTTAGCGTTAAAGCTTGGGGTTGACTCAAAAAAACATTCAATCCGCGGCACAGTTATGCTGCCCGGCGGTTCTGGCAAAACAAAAAAGGTAGCAGTTATTGCTAAATCAGAAAGAGTTAAAGAGGCAGAGGATGCCGGGGCTGATGTTTTTGGCAGCGATGATTTAGTTGAAAAAATCAGTAAAGGTTTTATGGATTTTAATACTCTGATTGTTACGCCTGATATGATGGGTTCCGTTGGTAAATTGGGGAAAATCCTGGGGCCAAAGGGCTTAATGCCAAATCCAAAGACCGGCACAGTAACTTTTGAAATTGCCAAGACGGTTAAGGATTTTAAGGGCGGCAAGGTTGAGTTTAAAATGGACAAAGGCTCTGTGCTTCATATGGTCTTAGGTAAAGTTTCTTTTGCTGAGGCAGCTTTGCAGGATAACCTTAATGCTGCTCTCAAGGCAATCATGCATATGAAACCCAGCGGATTTAAGGGGATATACCTGAAATCAGTTAATGTTTCATCAACCATGGGACCGGGCGTTAAAATTGATATTAAGTCGGTGCTGTCTTCAGCCGGGATAGAAGGGTAATCATGTCAACAAAAGCGATCCAAAAGAAGAAAAAGGTAGTTGATAATTTAAAGGAAAAACTGGATAAGGCCAGTTTAGTGATTTTGTCAGATTACCGCAAAGTTACGGTTAAAGAAATAACCGGGCTGCGCAAAAAATTGTATGCCCATGGCGCGGAGCTTAAGATAGTTAAGAATACATTATTAGAAAGGGCGGTTGACCAGGCTGGTTTTCCTGATTTAAAAGAGCACATTGCCGGGCCAACTGCTTTACTGCTGGGATATGAAGAGCCAGTTGTTTCTTTAAAAGCGCTGGTTGAATTTGTCAATGAAGCTGAAAAAGGCGAGATTAAAGTGGGACTGATTGATAAGGCCTTTGTTGATACTAAACAGATTTCAGAAATTGCCAAGCTGCCGCCCAAAGAAGTGCTGCTCTCCAAGGTTGTCGGCGGGTTCCAGGCGCCAATATATAGTTTTGTCAATGTCCTGCAAGGGACAATTCGCAAATTGGTTTATGCCTTAAGTGCGGTTAAAGAAAAGAAAGAAAAAGGTTAAGTATACTGTCATGCCCGTGAAAACGGGCATCTATTAAATAGATTCCCGCTTGCGCGGGAATGACATGTGCAATAGTTACTAAAAAAAGAGAGGTGAAACAATGGCAAAGGTAGAGGATATTTTAACAACAGTTGAAGGGATGACGGTTCTTGAGTTGTCTGAATTAGTAAAGAAGCTGGAAGAAAAATTTGGCGTAAGCGCAGCTGCTCCTGTTATGGTTGGCGCTGCCGCAGCTGGCGGTGAAGCGGCTGAGGCCAAGGATGAGTTTGATGTGGTTTTAGCTTCTGCAGGCGATAAGAAGATCCAGGTTCTCAAGGTTCTCCGCGAGGTAACTGGATTGGGTCTTAAGGAAGCCAAAGAATTAGTTGATTCAGCTCCTAAAACAGTTAAAGAAGGGGTCAAGAAGGAAGAGGCAGAGGAAATTAAAAAGAAATTAGAGTCAGAAGGAGCAAAGGTAGAAGTTAAATAATGACTAAAAGAATAAATTTAGTTCATGCACAAAATAGGAAAGCAGCTGAGGCGCCGGATCTGCTGGATTTGCAAAAAAGTTCGTTCAGGTGGTTTTTAGAAGAAGGCCTGCCTGAAGAATTGAGGGCAATTTCACCGATCAAGGGCTATGAGGGTAAGTTAGAGCTCACTTTGTCCGGCAAATATGTTATGGGCAAACCAAAATATTCTGCCCGGGATTGTTTGCTGAGAGAAACAACTTATGCCATGCCGTTAAAAGTTGAGGCGCGCTTGCTCAACAAACAGAGTAAAGAAGTTAAGTCGCAGGATGTTTTTATCGGCGACCTGCCGATGATGACTGACCGCGGCACTTTCATTATTAATGGTGCAGAACGCGTCATTGTTTCCCAGCTGGTCAGGTCTCCTGGTGTTTATTACCGGGAATCAAAGCGCATTGAGCGCACGGGCAAAACTTTTTACTATGCAACTGTTATTCCAGATCGCGGGTCTTGGTTAGAATTTGAAACTGATGCCGCAGGGGCAATTTTTGCCCGCATCAACCGCACCAGGAAAATCCCGGTGACAATGTTTTTGGCTGCCATCGGCTGCAGTGAAAAAGAAAT
>JAHIUL010000183.1 GCA_018817195.1 Candidatus Margulisiibacteriota bacterium | reverse complement strand
CATATCAATGGTAAACGCTGGGCTAACCCTAATTCACTTGAAGAATATTTCGCATATCGCCTCACGCATGACGAAACGCACCACGCCCCCGACCCACGCGAAACGATCTTCATGGGCCTAAGGCTCCTAGACGGCCTTTCATCTGACAAATTCCAAGGCTTTGAAAAAGAAGTAGCTGAATTAATCGAATCTGGTCTACTTATCAAAGAAGAGTCAAATATCAAATTAACCAGAAAAGGCCTCTATTTAGCTAATGAGGTTTTTGAGCAGTTTGTTTAGCCCCTCCTCTTGACTCATCCCTCAAAAAAATGCTACAATTAGCACTCAGATAGTGAGAGTGCTAAGCCATGACATATAAAGACCTTGACGAAAGAAAGCAAAAAATTCTTAATGCAATAATACAGGATTATCAGTATAGCGCTGAACCTGTAGGCTCACGCACAATTTCCCGCAGTTACCTGCCAGAACTCTCTCCTGCCACCATCCGCAATGAAATGGCAGACCTTGAAGAAGAAGGTTTTATTACCCAACCCCATACTTCAGCCGGCCGCATCCCAACTGATAGCGGCTACCGTTTTTATGTTGACCGCTTGATGAAAGCTGTTCACCCTTCTCACAGAGAAGAAGAACTGATCAAAACAACTATCCATCGCAAAAGCTTAAACCTTGATGAAATTCTTCATCAAACAGCTAAACTGTTGTCCCATGCCTTAGACTATTCAACAATCGTGGTAAACCACAGTTCAAACCGCCGCATTTTCGCAGCTGGAACATCCAACCTGCTCCATCAACCAGAGTTCAGGAACCTGGAGAAAATGCAAAAGATGCTGGAGCTTTTTGAGGAAGATGAACTGCTGGCAGAACTTGTTGATGAATATATTGCTCCTGAAGATATAACTGTACGTATTGGCTCAGAAAACAAAATTAAAGCTATCCGCTCCTGCAGTGTGGTTGTACGGTCTTTTGAAATCAATAATGAGCCTGTCGGCGGCATTGGGCTGATCGGTCCTACCCGCATGTATTATAGTAAGGCAACTTCTTTAGTAGATTATGTTGCCAAAGAACTTTCCAATGTCCTTTCTCAAGGAGACATATTTTGAGCGCTAAAAAGAAAAAGCCAGCTAAACACGAAGAATTGGAAGCAGTAAAAAAAGAACTGCCGCCTGAAAAGCCGGAGGCAGAACTTTTAAAAGAACAATTAGCTGAACAGAAAAACAAATTGCTGCGCAGCCTGGCTGACTTTGACAATTATAAAAAAAGAATGGCCCTGGACAAGGAGCAATTTGTCCAGTTTGCCAATGAAGGCATTATTACTGAGCTTTTGCCGATTGTTGATGGTTTTGGCAGAGCCATGGATGCGGCCAATAAGATGAACGCTGGCGAAGAAATGACCAAAGGTCTAGCTTTAATAAAAAAACAACTTGAAGATGTCTTAAAAAAACACGGGGTTCTTGAGATTGAAGCTTTGAACAAGCCATATGACGCTAATATTCATGAGGCAATCATGCAAAAAGAACACAACGGCCCAGAAGGCGTAATTATTGAAGAAATGCAAAAAGGCTACACACTCCATGGCAGGGTTATTCGACCATCCATGGTAATCGTATCCAAAAAATAAGGGGGAAACAACATGGCTCAAGAAAAAATAATCGGGATTGATTTAGGCACAACTAATAGTTGTGTGGCAGTAATGATGGGAGGGGAATCAACTGTTATTCCAAACTCTGAAGGCGGCCGCACCACCCCATCTGTTGTTTCATTTTTAAAAGACGGCAGCAGGACTGTTGGCCAGGTTGCTAAACGGCAGGCAATCACTAATCCGCAGCACACCGTCTTCTCTGCCAAACGCTTTATGGGACGAAGGTTTAATGAGGTTCAGCAGGAACTCAAATACGTCCCCTTTCAAGTAACAGAAGGCGGCAAAGGTGAAGTTCAAATCAAGATTGAGGATAAAACCTATAGCCCGCCAGAAATTTCTGCCATCATTCTGCAAAAGATGAAGCAGTCAGCAGAAGAATACCTTGGTGAACCAGTTAAAAAAGCAGTTATTACTGTGCCCGCTTATTTTAACGACAGCCAGCGCCAGGCAACCAAAGATGCCGGCACTATTGCAGGCCTGGAAGTTGTTCGAATCATCAATGAACCAACAGCAGCCTCACTGGCCTATGGTTTGGATAAAAAGAAGAATGAGAAAATAGCTATTTTTGACTTAGGTGGTGGAACTTTTGACGTTTCAATCCTTGAGATTGGTGAAGGTGTTTTTGAGGTTAAAGCAACTAATGGCGACACCCACTTAGGTGGCGATGATTTTGACCACAAGGTTATCCACTGGTTGGCTGAAGAATTCAAAAAAGAACAAGGCGTTGACCTGTCTAAAGACCGCATGGCTAACCAACGCTTAAAAGAAGCCGCAGAAAAAGCCAAGTGTGAATTGTCTACTGTAACAGAAACAGAAATCAACCTGCCGTTTATCACTGCTGACCAGAATGGCCCAAAACATCTTGTTAAAAAATTAACCAGGGCAAAACTGGAACAATTGACAGCTGATTTAGTTGAACGGGCGCTAACTCCCTGCCGCCAGGCACTGGCAGACGCTAGCCTGCGGGCAAGCCAGATAGATGAAGTCATCTTAGTTGGCGGACAAACCCGTATGCCCAAAGTTCAGGAAACAGTTAAAACTTTCTTTGGCAAAGAACCACACAAGGGAGTTAATCCTGACGAAGTTGTGGCCATTGGCGCAGCTCTTCAAGGCGGAGTATTGGCCGGTGAAGTCAAAGAAATGGTCCTGCTTGATGTCACGCCCCTTACACTGGGGATTGAAACACTTGGCGGAGTTATGACACCATTGATCGAAAAAAATACCACAATACCAACTTCAAAAAGCCAGGTTTTTTCAACCGCGGCTGACAGCCAGCCTTCAGTTGAAGTCCATGTGCTGCAAGGTGAGCGCCCTATGGCCAATGACAACAGAACGCTTGGCCGGTTTCATTTAGACGGCATTCCCCCTGCCCCGCGCGGCAT
>JAHIUL010000182.1 GCA_018817195.1 Candidatus Margulisiibacteriota bacterium | reverse complement strand
AGGCCGCCACAGCCGGCGGCAGCAGACCGCCTTTGCCCAATGATTTAAAAACTGAGGCAAAAACATAAAAAGTAAACATAAAAACAATTGTCATGACCATGCCCCAGGTGCGGCCGGAGCGCGGCGATGGCATGGAAAAGGGGATGCCAATTAAGGCAAAGACAAAACAGGTAAGGGGCACAGAATACTTCATGAACAGTTCTGTCCGCAGGGTTTTTGTACTTACCCCTCCCCGCTCCAAAACCTTAATGGCGCTTTTCAGCTCATCTGAATCCATTTCTTCTGAAGTTTTTTGCCCGGAAAAAGTAAAAATATCTTCGGAAACATTTAGTTTCATCTTATCAAAGGAGGCTTCATAGTTGATAAATCCAGCAGCGTCATATTTATGAATAATGCCTTTATTCAATTCCCAAACCCTGCCCGTAAATGAAGCGGTGTCTGATAGAATTACCCGGGGGAATTTTTCATCAGTAACCTCATAAATCATAATGTTTTCCATTTGCTTGGTTTTCATGTCCACCCGCCGTGCATAATAAAACCGGTCATGCGCGTCCTTAAAGAAAACATTTTCCTTTACTTCGGGCAATGGTTTCTTGTAAATAATCTGGCGGATAATATTAGTAGAAACACGGTTGGCATGCGGCACGATTTTCTCATTATTAACAAATGAGATCAGGCTGACTATGGCGCCAACAACTAAAATCGGCACAGCAATGCGAAAAAGAGTAACTCCTGAGGTGCGCAAAGCAACCATTTCATTGTCTTTGGACAAGCGGCCCAAAGCCATGGCAGTGCCAAACAAAGTCGACACAGGGAAAGTCAAGACCATGATGGCCGGCAGTCGGTAAACAAGCAATTTTAAAACAGCCCAGAGCGGAATGCCCTTATTAATGATCAGGTCAGCCATGGTAAATAGCAGGTCAACAGCTAAAACCAAAACAAAGCCCACCACACCGACCATAAACGGGCCGAGTACTTCAGTAAACAGATAACGATCTAGAACCTTTAGCTTCATTCCTCCAAACGTCTTCGTCGCTGTTCGCGCCGTTTGGCCGCCTCTTTTTTCTTTCTCCGGCGCTGAGATGGCTTATCATAGAACTCTCGCTTCTTTATCTCGTCAATTATCCCTTCTCTTTTAAGCTTTGTCTTAAACTTGCGCAGCGCCTTTTCAATTCCTTCCCCTTTTCTAACTTCTATCCTAGGCATGTTTTTCCCCCTCTCATTTTTGGTATTCGTATTCCAAACAACACATCAGCCGGCCGCAAATCCCTGATGTCTTGGTTGGAGAAATAGACAATCCCTGCCGTTTGGCCATCTTTACTGTAACATGTTTTGGCCTCTCGAGCCAAGTATAACAACACAAGGGCCGGCCGCAGGGCCCAATACCGCCAAACAGCCTGGCCTCGTCCCTTGGCGAAACCTGCCGCAAGCTAACCCTCGCTGACAGATTGCTTGATAAGTCACGCGTCAAGTCGCGCAGGTTTTTTATTTTTTTCCCGTCCTCAATCTTGTAATAAACAATTACGCGTTTTGTATCAAAAAGATATTCAACATTAACCATCTTGACCGGCAGCTCATGCTCAGCTGCTTTTTCCATCGCAACTTTCATGGCTTTTGACTCAAGCCCGGGAATGCTTTTTTCTTTTTTAATGTCTTCAGAGGTGGCGTAGCGGATAACTTTTTTCAGCTTTATGTCCCGGGAAACTGCCTTGGGCAATCCCCTTTCGTACTCAACAATTTCGCCAAATTCCAGACCGCGGTCTGTCTGGACAATAACCGGGGCGCCAACCTTGATTGATTCTTCACGGTAACCGGCTATGGGGCAAATACGGTTAAACTTTCTCAGTTTAATCGCCAGGTTTCTTTTTTGTTCTTCTTTCTTCTCAGCCATTGTTCTCTCCTAATTTAAGGCACATCACATCAAGCGTTAACCTGAGGATGGCCTTTCTTTTTAAAAAGCGAATCGTCTCCAGCAGCACCCTGCTCATTTTGATATCAAATAATTCATACCGGGCAAAAAACAATAAATCGTAAAGTATCTCTTCAATCTTTTCTTTTTCTTTCAACAGCCTGGCAGACAACTGCAACTGCTCCAACCTGCCGGCCTTTTTCAACTTTTTTAAGTCATTATAAAACTGGGCTAGATCTGGTTTAGGCTGCCAATCAGCCAAACCTTCCGAAAACAACAAACGCTGACATCGAGAAATAATCGTTGGCAGCATTTTATCTTCTCGTTCTGTCAATAAAACAAAAACCACTCCAGGCGCCGGCTCTTCCAAGGTTTTTAAAAAAGCCGCAGCCGCCTGATCGGTTAAATCATCGGCTTTTTCAACTACTGCCAGCAAATAATTGCTGGCTGACGGGCCATAGCGCACCCAGGTTTGCAGATCACGCACCTGTTCAATCTTAAAACTGGCTCCGCTTGGCGCGACAAAAATCCTGTCCTGTTTTTTGCAGCCTAATTGCTCAGCAAAATACTCGGCTGCCTCTCTTTTGCCCACCCCTGGAGGGCCAATAAAAAGGTATGCCCCAGCCACCCGTTTGCTCAAGGCTATACCTTCAAGGATTTTTTTTACCCGCGACATTAGGTTAATTATAACATGGATTTAGTGAAGTCAAAAGTGAGCTTGCTCAGCGGTGAACATCATACACATCAGAAACTTTCCTGATAGCAGCCACAACCTGATCAAGATGTTTAATATCTTTAACATCAACAGTTAATTTGAGAAAAGCAGAACTGCCCCGGCGGGTTGTAATTTTGGCCGCAGAAACATTAGTTTTTATCTCAGCAATCTCTGCTAAAATATCTTTAAGCACGCCTACCCTGTCATAAGCCTCAATCTCAATTTCAACAGGAAAAGACATTTCCCCCCTAGGGTTCCAATCAACTTTCACCAGTTTTTCTTTAGCAATATCTTCATTCTTCACGTTAGGACAATCAAGCCGATGGATAGAAATCCCTTTACCCAAAGTAATAAAACCAATAATTTTTTCCCCGGGGATAGGTTTGCAGCATTTTGAAAACCTGACCAGCACATTTTCCAGGCCAGCTACAGTAATCGCTGATTTTATTTTTATATGCGGCCGGGGAACCAGAAGAGGCTTTACTTTTGATTCTTCCTCAGTAGTAACTGCCTGGGCAGCCTGAGCTTTATCCTTCACCCGCTGTTTCTTAAACCAGCTTTTTATTTTGACCCGCGCGCCAGCTGTTTTTACAAATTTGAGCCAATCGCGGCTCGGGTTATCTTTTTTACTGGTCAATATCTCAATGATATCGCCATTCTGCAACGAACTATCCAGCGGAACAATACGGCCGTTAACTTTTGCGCCAACAACGCGGTGGCCAACCTCCGTGTGCACCCGGTAAGCAAAATCAACTGGCGTAGCTCCCACGGGCAGGCCGAGCACCTCTCCCTTTGGCGTAAAGACAAAAACCTCATCAACAAACAAATCAATTTTTAAGCTCTGCATGAACTCTTTGGCGTCTTTAAGCTCATTTTGCCATTCCAGCATCTGGCGCAGCCAGTTCATTTTTTCGTCGAGGCCTTTATCAGTTGCCCCCTCTTTATAGCGCCAGTGCGCGGCAATGCCGTATTCTGCCACACGGTGCATTTCCTTTGTCCTGATTTGAACTTCCACCGGCCGGCCTCCCGGGCCGATTAAAGTAGTGTGGAGCGACTGGTAGCCGTTTGATTTGCGCATGGCGATATAATCTTTAAACCTGCCGGGGATTGGCTTCCACACCGCGTGCACCATGCCAAGCACAGCGTAGCATTCTTTAACTGTGTCAACAATCAGGCGCACCGCAGTTAAATCATAAATCTCGCTAAATTCCAGGTTCTGGTCAAACATCTTGTGGTAGATGCTGTAAAAGTGTTTGGGCCGGCCGGTGATATCAGCTTTTATGCCCACATTAGCCAACAAGGCCGTTACTTCTTCATTAAATTTTTTAGAAATTTCTTTTTCATTCATATTTTATAGTAATATGTTATCCCCTTATAAATGTTATCCTTAAATAACTAAAAGTTTTAAGCAATAATTAAAAGTTT
>JAHIUL010000181.1 GCA_018817195.1 Candidatus Margulisiibacteriota bacterium | reverse complement strand
GTATTTAAATCTAAATTTGATTTGTGAGGAGAGCAGGGATTTTCCCTGGCTTTCGAGTTTCTTTCTTTCTTCTTGATCCGTTTTTTCGTTAAATAATGTCCAGGCTTTAGCCAGACTTTCGAATTGTTTTTGGATAAATGAACTGTAGGGTACTTTGCGGCCAGGAATAAGGGAATAATTCTTTTTTATAAATTCAATGCCTTTTTTGGTGTATCTGCCCTTTTCATCCAGATAAAGATCTTCTCCTGATTTATTTTGTTTAATTAATTTTTCGTTCGCTTTAAGCAATTTTTTAAATGTTTGGTTAGCATTTGCTTTCCACTTCCATTGGAGTCTTATCCAATTAGAGCCGTCAATTATAAAATTACCTGTTAAACCTTTTTGGTTAGCAATAGTGTAGCTGGTAGCTGCGGTTTCAATTGAATAGAGGTCCCATTCATCAGCAATAACAAAACCAGGTTTTATAACACCTTTAGGGATTTCTCCCTTGCTCAGGTCAAAAGCGTGGCTGGCAATATCCATGATGATTACATTGCTCTCTTGGTAGATTTTGGCGCGCTTATCAGGGTCGGTAATCTCGCTGGTCAATAATCCTACCTTTAATCCGGCTTTTTTTAGCATTTCTAATAAAGGCTTATCCTCACCTGTTTCAAACTGCTTTACCAGCGAGTCGCCGGTGGTAAAAATGTATACCTTTTCACCTTTGGCAGCTGCTTCCAGGGCAGAGAGGAGGGCAACGGTTGTTTTACCTTCGCCAGTGCCGAATTGAAGCAGGGTGTTTTCCCCCGCTCCAAGGAGGGTGATCGCCTGCATTTGCACCAGCCTAAGGGTTTTACCTTCAGGAAGGTTGTTTTGTGGATCAATAGTAGCTATTTTATAGGCCGCGGTTTCCCAGGGCCTGAACTCATGTATATCTATTTTTCCTGCCTTCAGATCAAGATAGTTCTGTTTGAATTTCTCCCAGAATCCCTTGTGGTCATTTGCATATTGTTTTACGATTTCAAGGCCGTCAGCCCGGGCTTCTTTGGCTGGGAGTTTTACTTGCTCAAGGAGTGCCTCATTGGCCTTTGCATCAAGCGGTTTACCTTCTAATTTAGGCATGTCATTTACTTCCTCGGGTTTTTTAAACTCAGCTGTCTTAAACTCATTTACAGCGGCCTGTAGAGTATTGCGGTTAAAATCTTCCGGCAGATGGAGCCAGACTTTATAATCTGCTTCACTTGCGCCGTAAGGGATAACCACTACAAATTTCGGTTCTTTTATCCCCTCTACGGTCCTTACTTTAACAACTTCTAAGCTGTAGGTTTTCTCTTCAATTTTCCCGTCAACTTCTATCTTAAAAGTTTTCTTGATTATAAATTTGCCGTTCTTTTTGTCGTAGGCCAGAGCAGCCAGGTCCCCGGTTGCTTTTTTGGCTTGCTTCAGAAGCTTGACCAGAAGGTCCGCGTTTCCTTTTTTTTCAAAAGTGTTTCCATAAATAGTTCCTTTTATAATTTCCACTTCAGCTTTTATGTCAATTGGGTTGAGCCAGGGGGATTCGCCTTTGGCCAGGGCTTTGCCAGTGGAATTCAGGAACTGATATCCTTTCTTAAAGGGATACTTAATTCCTCTTATGCCCAGATCAAACCCAGCTTCTCCAAGACCAAAAAGATAATCCATGGGCCAGGTCCAGATTTTTGCCGCGTGGCGGATTTTGCCGTCCTGCTGCGCGAGGCTGCGGGCGCCGTCTTCAAGAGCTAACCAGGGGGATATAAGGGTTCCTTTTAATAAGTTTTTGAGAGCACCCTTTATAAAGCGCACTTTTTTTGTGTCTTCAGGCTTTATGCTGAGTTTTTGGAAAGTGGGAGTTTTTTTTCTAAACCACTCTGTTTCCAAGCCGGACCTTAAAAACCCGCGAGACCATGCTTTCATGGCTTTCTCGAATCTGGGAAACCTCTTGTTTAGATAGGAAAAACCTTTTTCTAGGCCCGGGACCTTGCAAAGGGCTTTAAGCATTTCCGCGTCCAGGGTCAGGGTCTTGCCCCAGATACTCTGCCAGCCGCCCCTGAAAGTTAGATAATTTATGGCGTAGAATATTGCCAGAGCATTGCCGATATTTCCTTGCCCAAGCTCTTTCCAGAAATCGCGGTACCAGATAAAAACAAATCTTTGCCAGACCAATAGGGCAGGCAAGTGTTTTAGGGAAGTGAGGTCTCCATTTAATAGTCCATCAATCATTTCCCCACCCAGATCCCAGTAGATATATTTGAGCATCAAATAGCGAAACATTACCTGCTGGAAGAGGAACTGGCATCCCAATTCTTTAGCGAAATTAGCACTAAAGATTTCATCGAACAGCTTTGAACCCCAGTCATCACCCATATTTTTCTTAAAATTTTCCACCCATTCAGCATCAGTAAGCGGAAGTATGTAGTTGAGAAAGCCCCCGGCTTCTTTCATAGCGGCTATGATGTTTCCGGGATTTCCCACATGATAGGTGGTGTCATCTCCCTGGTACATTTTCATGGAAAGATCTTCCAGAATTTCTTCTCCTTCATGACCCTTTTTGAGAGTGCCGTTTGAATCCCAGGCATCTTCGTTTTCCTTCAGGGCATTGAGCTTGGCCAGGATTGTTTCAATATCTTTTATCTGGGAATATTTCATAAGTTCAGAGAGGATCTCCACGTCCAGCTTGTTAAATCCGCCCAGGCCTGGATTATCTCCAAACACATAATCCAGATACTTACGCATGTCCCGGCCTTTATAAAACTGGTTGTAATAGCTGGCGGTTTGGAGCTTTAGATTTTGAAGCGCTTCGCTTTGCTTGCTTTCGCCCTGGTTTCCTTTTTTAGCGATTTTTGTGGCGGGGAACAGGAGGTTGATGGCTGCGGAAAAGGCTTGTTTAACGATGATAACCATTTCCCGCGCTTCGGGGCTGAGCTTTTCCCCTTCGCCGGTGGGATCCAGGGTATAAAGCACTCCCCTTGATTCCCACTGAGGGAGATATTGCTTCAAAATCGCGTCAGCTTTAAGGAGTATGTCACAGGCGTTTTCAAGGTTCATTTTCTTGCCTGTGACTATATCGGTATAATATTCAAAATAGAGATATTCGTTGGAGAGCGCCGCTATTTGGTCGGCCCAGTCTCTGTTCTTCACATACTTGTTTACAAACCACACTAAGAATTCCTGGGGGATAGTATCTCCGTCAATTAAGGTCAGCAGGCCGTCCAGGGATTGTTCCAGGGATTTGAGCTGGCTGAGGAGGGGGGCTAATTCTTTGGGGTCTTTTGTAACTTTAATTTTTTCGTTGAGTTCATCGATCTGATCTTGAATTTTAAAAGCTTTTTCATCCAGTTTCACTTCTTTAGCCCACTGCGCTTTTACGAATTTTAAAACCGCAAGCTGGGGTTTGCCCTGCATACCGGTGTTGTTGATGACCGGCGCAAGCTCGTAGAATTCTCTCTGCTGCTCCTGCACGCCAAGGGCTCCGATCTCCATCCGCTCGTAAATAGCCTGGGCTCCGCTGTTGCGAGTAAACTTGCAAGAATAATCCAGGCTTTTAGGGGTCAGATTTTCGCCTTTTTTTCGAAGTGCTTTGGCCAGTTTGGACAATGATTCTAATTCATCTTCATTAAAGCTTCCGGGGTTAACCGGTTTGATATTCATGATCAGGGCTTTGAGGTTTTCAACAACATTGGCAGGGGCCTCTGTCAGTATTTTAGCGAGGATTTCTTGTTCATCCTCTGAGATCAATATCTTCTTGTTGTTAAGCTCTTTCAGGATTTTTTTAAGGTAAGCGGTTTCCTCCGGGCCAAAGCTGTCCGCCAGTCCCTTTTTCCAGGCAGTTTCCTCTTTCTTGTGCGCGATGGAGTATGCTTTTAGATAAAGGGTGCTTTCGTTCTTGAGCAGGTTTTGGATGAGCTTGAGCTGTTTTTGCCCTTCGGGTTTCAGCTCTTTTTTTGCGGAAAGCTCTTTTTCTCTCTTTTTAAGGACCCAGACCAGGTTGCTGGAGAGAAGCTTGTCTATGAGCTGTTTTATCTTTCCCTCGGGAAGTTTTTCATAAAGCCCTTTGAAATGTTCGGTAAGCTTTAAATCCAGGACCAGGTTGTATTGGAGATAAGGAGCAGAGCTGTTCTTCCTCATGAATTCCACAATCGCATCGAGGTCTCCGGGGGTCAGGTATTCGGAGATAATGATATCGCCGGCCTGGTTGGATTCAAGCGGTATTCCGGAATCCAGGAGGAGTTTTTTCCATGAGTAAAGCTTGTGCCAGGTCGCGGCCTTGGCCGGTCTGTAGGAAGTTATCTGTGCGTATTGGAATTTTTTGGCGTTTTCCAGGGCCTTGGCCTGCTCTTTTTGGTCCACCGGCTTAAACCCACCATTGCCCAGCAGCAAAATAGTGGGTATTTTTACTCCATTGGGAATATAGAGGGGGGAGGCAATCCACGAATCCATCAGCTCTTCGAGGAGCTCAAGATCTAATGACACTTTTGTGATTTTTTCTCCAAGGATTTTGAGGTCTTCGAGATCGATATCACCTTTACCGCCAAGGGCTTTTTCAATCCGCTGGTAAGCTTTTTGATTAGCAGAATCCATTTTTTGCATATATTGGAGCAAACAAAAAACATATCCAATTATATTGAATTTTGGGTCCTTCAATTGCTTTATTTTAGCCATATTGATTAGTTCTTTGGCGATGTCATTATTCTGCAGGCCTAAATAAAGCGGTTTGTAGAATTCTTTCTGATCCATCTCAATAACATTGTTGTGGGGCATTCGGAATGCTTTGGGAAGCTGATCTACCTTAACTAATTTTAGAGAAGCGGCTAGATACTGTTCTAATTTTTCAGAAACAGCATCTTCATCAATCTTTACGCTCTGAGAGAGCTTGAAAAACCTCTGCAGATCTTTATTAAGAAAAAGAGTTTTTCCATCCTGCATAGCCTTTTTTAATCGAACGATACTTTCTTTATCTCTTTTAATCTGGTCCAGTTTTTTGGGATCGGTTTCTTTGCCTGCTCGAATTTCCAGGCGGGCTTGCAGGTAGGTAAGCATGGCGTAAAGGTAACCCCCTGTCCAAAAGTCAGACTGGTGTGGGACCTTTTTTTCATAAGCTGCCTTTTTAAGAGCAAAACCAAGCTTTGTTTGGTTGAAGACTTGGGATATGGAGTGGGGGGTGGTTATGAACTTATAATAGGCCGCGGCAAGCTCCTCTAGGTTTTCTTTGGTCCAGACAAGGGTTTGTTCGGATTTTGCTGCCTGCTTGGCCTGTTCCTGGGTTATGCCCGGGATCAACTGAAAAAGATCAACATATCCGCTTTCCCGGTTAGCAAATCTGGAAATCGCGATTACAGTAGCATAATCCAGGTTTCCCAGGGTCCAGTCTTTTCCTTGTTCTCCAGACAGGTAAGGCCAGCCATTTTCATCTACTACCACAGAAAGCATGAGCTGGATTTGCTCCACATTGCTTTTTCCTTGTTTTAAAGCGGGGGAGATATAAACGGGATTTATGGCAACTTCTGTGCTGTCCGGCTGTTTGGCAAAAATACCATCCAGCGCAGTGGGCCGATTCCCGACTTTAATGGCCAATTGAAGATTTGCGGCAGTTTCTAAGTAGCTAATATAGCTTAATGCGGAGTCCAATACGCGGTGGGGAAGGGTTCCCTTGCTTAGTTTGGAGAGAAAAAATTTAGCGTCTTCCAGATTATTGGCATCAATCAAGGTACAGAGGGTATTAAATACATTAGGGTTTATTTCCTTTAGATCTTTTAGGAAAAGCTCGCGACTCTTTTGGTTGCCAATCTTTTCAACAAAATCTTGGATCTCTTTGGGCTTACCCTCAGCTAAGGCAATATCAATATCCAGCTCTTTCTTCAGGACATCTATGTTAATACCGGCTTTTCTCAAAGGCCCTTCATTTTTAGTTAAAAATGCAAGAGCAATAGCTGGTCCCTGGTATTTGCGGACCTGTTCAAATTCATACTGGATTTTCATGGAGGCGGGGTTCATCCCGAGCTCACGTATTTCAGTGTTGTATTGTTCTATGTATTTCAGGGCTTCTTCTGGTTCCTGCGATTTTTTGGTTAGTTCAATATTGATGGTGAGTTGTTCGATCTCTTTTTCAGAGAAGAGATTTTCTTTCTTAAGTTCGTTTAGGAATTTCTCAGCAGCAGCTGCCCCTTGTTCTTCCTGGGTTTTGCCCAACTCTAGTCTGGCGATTAATTTCCTGGTCTGTTTTTTACCAAAGAGCTTTTCCAGCTTTTCACGGAAGTCTTTACCAATAGCTTTGTTATAAGCGGCTTCAGATCCCTTGGTTTCCTTAATGTGGTCCAGCCCAAGCTGAATGATCTGGCGGTTAAACATTTCTTCAGCCTGTTTTCCGCTGCCAAAGTCCTTAAGAATCTGAGGCTTATTATTGTTTAAGTAATCAATGGCTTTTTGAGCGCTTTTTTGTGATTCTTGTTGAATAAGAAGCTGCTGGCGATAAACACGAAGCTGTTTTTTTGCGCTCTTGCTTATTTTGGGGGCATTCAGGAATTTCTTAACAGCTTCGATTCCTGGTTTCAGGTCTCCGTTGTTATCGTTGATTAATTGTTGGGCGATAGTCTTAACCAGCTCTTCGGTTAGCCTGTCAATTTCTTCCTTCTTGAGGTTAATTTCCTTTTTAGTGAATAAGTCGGTTATCTTTTTTTCTTTAAGGAGATTTTGGATAAGTTTGATAGCCTCTGCATACTTTTCATAGCGTATTAATTTTTCTATGTTCAAAAGGATAAGCTCGAGAGTGACATTTAATTCTCTTTCAATCCATTGGGCGCGGTTGATAAAAAGCTCTTTTATGGCCTTGGATATGGTGTATTTGTCATTTTCATATGCAAGCCATTTTTGGTAAATGTATTCGAGAGTTTTCTTGCGGGCTTCACCTTTGAGGTGTTTTTTGGCGGTTTCTACGGCTTTTTCAAAGTTTTCTTCCTTAATATACTCATTTATCTTCTGCTGGGCAGATTTGAACCTTTGGTTAGCATTGTTGATAGAAGTGTTGGAATACTTCCAGCCACTTTTTTTAGCTCCCCACGAATTATTTACTTTTCCCCATGAATTCATTTGTTGCCTCGCTCTTTTTGCCTTTGCCCGATAAAAATAAAGACCACCTGTTAGGATGGTCTAGTAGTATCCGTAAATAGTATTGCTCAGCTCAGTTATTAACCCTTAGATACAGGCAATCCAAAAGTTAATGGCCATAAAGATGTTTTTGTTCTTGACCACAACCACATATATGATTGGGCCGCGTCTATATATATTATCGGGTTTTGGGGGGTAAAACTTGCATGGCTTTGAGTGCTTTTTTTATGATAAAAATGGCAAAAAGATGCGGATATTACCCCTGTTTTTTCTCGTGTACACCTGCCAGATATTCTATATATTCTTTGGCAGTTTCATAATCTTTAAATTTGCCCAGAGGGTTTGGAGGAAATTCTTTATTTATCTTATTCTCCTTGGCAAACTTTTTTGCCCAGTTAGCTATCTCTTTGTAGAAGGTGTTATCGTTTTTGTATTTTTCAAGCAGATAAAGCGCCATTAATGCAAACTGCTTTTGCGATTCTGGGGACAACTCTGCTTTTCCGTTTTCCAGGACCGCCTTGGTGTTGCCGGCCAGTCTAAAAATATGAGTTACCAGTTCATCAGCATCTACTGTTTTTCTCGCTTTTTTATCTTCAAAATCTTGCTCTGTTTTTAGATCGGTTTTTTTCTGGTTTTCATCTTCGACGGTTATTTCAATATCCTCTTTACCGGCTTTTTCCTGCGCCTTTTTGTATTGACCAAAGATTTCTTTTGCGATTTCAAGCATGTTGACGCTTCTTTGTCGACCATCAGCAGAAGGTGCGGTCTTAAAACCATAATATTGTTTTATGATGCGCTCAGCTGAATCAATAATGTCATCCCTTAATTCATCGTCAGCCTCAAGGTTTGCGTAAAGACCAAGGGCTTTTAGGGTGTATTTCTTGACCTTTTCAATATTCCCTTTAAGGTTTTCTATTTGAACCAGTTTAATATAAATTCTGGCCAGTTTACGGTTGTCAGGAGAGGCTTTTTTGGATTCGGCTTCAAGCTCTGCTTCCAGTTTCTCGGCGAAATTATCATAAGCCTTTTTGAGCTCTGTGACCGCGACTTCCTTTTCCTCATTGAGCGCGATCTTTTTAAAACTTATTTGTCCAGGGAGGGGAGGGTCTTTTAGTTCCTTTAAAGAGTTGGCTATGTAAGCCAGCATTTGCAGATCTTTATCGTTTATCTCGTATTTCATAAGGGCTTTTATAAATTTATCCGCGGTGCTATATTTAAGCTGGAGGATCTCATTGTCATCATATTTTTTGCCTATAATTTCCTTTATTTTCTGGTAGGCTTTTTCTGCAAGTTCACGCTCTTCATCGGATAATTCTTCAGATCCCATTTTCCGGGCATATTTATCAGCAATTCTTAGAAGAAATTTCTCTTGACTTGGATTTGGCTTTTCATCATAAGCTAAGATTGCCTCTTCGAGTGCTTCTGCGAGATACCCTTCATTCTCTTCATAGGTTTCCATTAACCAGCTCTGTATTTTAAGATTGTTAGGATATTTTTTCTTGAGTTTTTTGAGATACTTTATTAATTCAGCTTCTTTTCCTTTTTTGTCTAATAGTTTATTCAATGTCTTTTTTTCAGCATCGGTTAATTCGCCTTTTTTGCCGCTTTCCTCATTCTCATCTTCTTCTAGTTCTTCTCCGGTTATGAATTTTTCAATATTGTTGGCAGTGAGGTCTTTGGTGACCGGGAAGCCCTTACTTAAAGGCTTATTGATTTTCCAGAGCTCTGTTTGAGTTTTGTTATCAAACTGAGAACCCAATACCAGGTTCATCATGGTTGAAGCGACCTTAGTGGGGTCGATGGTGATTGGACCGGAGAGCTGGGCAACAATAGAGCTAACCATGTATCCTGCATAACCACATTCTTTTAGTATTGTTTCGAGGTTTTCCAGGGTTAGATCTTGTCCTTTTAGTCTGTCAGCGATAGTTTTGGAAATATCGCCGTGCGCTTCCGCCAGCTCGCCCAGGCTTATATTGGTAAGCTCGCATGTTTTATAGAGCAGGAGGGTTTCAGATAAGGTCCTGCCGGTCAATCTGGCGAATTCTGAAGCGACTTCATTTAATTTCTGGAGTTCAGCCAGGGTTAATTTGCCATCCCCGTTTAGGCCGTTAGCAACCATGTTGCTGTCAATTGTCTTAAAGAGCCTGGCTTTGATCCCAACGGCTTCAGCTTCATCTTCATCAACATAGCCATCACTATTTGTATCGATATCCGCGAAGTCGATTTTGCCATCTTTATTTTCATCCTTGACATCCAAGTCAGCCCAAAAATTTCCCGAGACCACTCCATTTGCAGTTTGTACGCTTGGTTTTTTTTGCTCAACAACAGAATCCACTTTGGCAATTGTGGAATCAGAAATACCGCCTCTTTCTTTTACAACCCATTCTCCATTTTCTTCCATTATATAGTGGTTGCTCCAGTCTGCTCCTTGGGGGCCCTTGGTCAGGAATTTATACTGGTCAGTTTTTTTCGGGTCTTTCTCAACAAGGACAGTGTAAGCTTTTTCATCGAGTTTAAATTGGACGATTTTTTGACCTTGTGGTAGGCGAGAGCGTAAAACCTGGAGTTCTGCTGAGTCTATCTGGTGAGTGGGGCTTTCCTTGATCCTATCCATATGATATGCAACAGTTATTTCAATCTTTGTATTAAATTTATTTTCTAATCCGAGTTTTTTAGCATCTGCCTTTAAGGCATTAAGGGCGGTTAAAGTTTCAGCGGCTTGGATTTTTTGAGCAACAGCCTCTTTTGCCTGTTTTTGATCATCAACCTCTGCCCGTTTTGCCTCGGCTTTCTTTAGGGGTTTCTTTTCTGCTCCATTCATTTCGGTAATTTTTTGCTCGGTAGCAATATTCCGGGCCTTAGCAGCTCTATTAACTCCTTCTGATTGCATGGCTTCGTCAACAAGGTTGGCAAGGTTAACAATTGCATTTTCTGTAAGGGGATAGGAAGATGCGCTTAGAGCGTTGATAACTGCGTAGGGATATCCGTATTTCTTGTTTGCTGCTACATCGGGGCCGAAGGTTTCTGTTAAGGCTTTTTTCAAAGC
>JAHIUL010000180.1 GCA_018817195.1 Candidatus Margulisiibacteriota bacterium | reverse complement strand
ATTAGTTCTTTATTTTCTTTGATTTTGGTTATTTCAATGTCTATTTCTTTTTGCAGCTTTTTATTGGCTTCTTCAAGTGCGGCCTGCGGGTCCTTTAGGCCGGTTAGTTTAATGACTTCTTCAAGTATTCTTTCAAATTCTTCTGCCCCAATTTCTTTTTCCTTGGCTTCTGTGGCTAACGCGGCCAGTCTGACAGCGATGGCGCGGGCATCCATTTCCGGGCCGCGGCCAATGCTTGGTTTAGCGGGAGCCTGCGTTGCTGGCCGGGCAACAGGTTGTTCCTCGGCTTTTTTGGCTTCTTTGCCGGCTTCTTTGGGTGTAATAGGCGGAGGAACATGCGGTTTGTTGTGGGGAACCTGGATCATACGATGTTCATCTCCTTTAGCACATTATTGGACAGAAGCTTGGCCAGTTTCTCCATTTTTACTTCTTCAGTCTTTGATAACGGTTTATTTTTTATGCCCTGCATTTCATTTTTCAGCAGAGAGCTGGCCTCGCGGTAAACGTCAGCCACGGTGTATTTTTTGGTGCTTCCAATTTTGTCAGCGCTCATGAATTTCTCCTTTAAAAGCTTTTTCAATTTCTTTTTTAGTTTCTCGGCGTCTAATTGTTTCACGTTTTTCGTACTTTCGTTTGGCTTTGCACAGGCCGAGATCTATTTTTACCCAGTTACCATCGAGAAAGATTTTTATTGGTATCAGGGTCAAACCTTTCTCGGCCGCCTTGCCGATCAATTTCACTAATTCTCGTTTTTGCAAGAGAGCTTTACGCGGGCGAACCGGGTCAATCTTATTCTTATCAGCTGTTTGGTAGGGGGAAACGTGCATTCCAAAAACATAGACCTCTTCTTTTATCACCCTGCCAAAGCTCTCTTTTAAGTTAACTTTACCCTGCCTGATTGATTTTACTTCGGAGCCTTCCAGCACCAGCCCGGCTTTATAGGTCTCAAGTATGTTATAGTCAAATCGGGCCTTACGGTTTTCTGCAATAAGTTTAAAGTACTTGGCCACGCCGATATTATAGCAGGTTTTCCAGGCCGTAAACCAGGCCTTTAACCTTTTTAACTTTGCGAATAGCCATGACTAGCCCAGGCATGAAGGAGGCTCGGGATATTGAGTCATGTCTTATCTTTAAGGTTTGGCCCACGCCGCCAAAAATTACTTCCTGGTGCGCAACTAAACCCTGCAAACGCACGCTGTGGATGTGGATATCTCCTATTTTGCCGCCGCGGACGCATTTAATAGTTTCTGAACTTTTAACAGCCGGCCTTTTTACATTACGGCGGTCATCCAAAATTAATTCCGCAGTTTTTATGGCTGTGCCCGACGGCGCGTCAGCTTTTTGATCATGGTGCAGCTCAATTATCTCTACCTGGGGTAGGTAGTGGGCCGCATCTTTAGCAAATTTCATCATCAATATCGCGCCAATGGCAAAATTAGGCGCTACAATACAATTGACCTTATTTTTTGAGCAAAGTTTTTTTATCTCCGACAAATTATTGGGACTTAATCCTGTAGTCCCAACAACCGCATGGGACTTGTTTTGCAGGATAGTTTTTGTGTTCTTTATAGCGGAATCCGGATGAGTAAAATCAACCACAACCTCAGCTTTTGTATCCTGAATAGCTTTGGCTAAATCATCGCCAATGTCAGTTTGGCCCACGAGCTCAAGATCTGCCTCTTTAAGCACGGCTGCCACGCTTTCACTGCCCATTTTGCCTTTCGCGCCGTTGACTAACACTTTAATTTTTGCCATTTTGTCCTCCTTATCTTTTGCCAGTATGCCCGAACCCGCCTGTGCCGCGTTCAGTCTCAGGTAGTTCCGTAACTTCTTCAAAATTTAAATGCTCAATTTTGTTAATAATCATTTGTGCGATACGGTCACCCCGTTTAATGGTTAAATTATTTTTACTGTGGTTCATCAGGATTACCCCAACTTCTCCCCTGTAATCAGCGTCAACTGTGCCTGGGGTGTTGAGAATTGAGATCCCTTGTTTTAGGGCGAGGCCTGATCTTGGTCTAACCTGGGCTTCGTGTCCCTCTGGCAGGGCAATGGAAAGGCCTGTTGGCACCAATTTCCACTCTCCCGGCGGGATTAATATTTCTTTCTCAACCGCAGCGTAAAGGTCTACCCCAGCCGCATGTGAACTCATGTAAGCGGGCAGAGGCAAATCCAATCCATGAGCCAGTTTTTTTACCTGTACCTTAAGCATTTCAGAGGTATTATATCATCAAAGCCAAGATTGAGGAAGCTGGGCTCAGCAGTGAATTTTCTTAAAAGGTAACTTCTTTAAGTCACCGATAACTGCCAGGGTTAAGTATTTATCCTGGAAAAACCGGTTAGCCAGTCTGATAATGTTTTCATTGGTGATCTTGTCAACTTTGGCAAAAATCTCATCCACAGTTATACAGCGGTTAAAATGATATTCTGATTTAGCCAGCCAGCTCATGCGGGAAATGGTTGATTCTAATCCCAAAACAAGCGTGCCTTTAAGATATTCCCTGGCTTTTTCCAGTTCCGCTTCAGTTACCCCCTGTTTTTTGATTTTAGAAAACTCTTCAAGGATAATGTTAACTACTTTTTCCAAATTTTCCTTGCTTGTGCCCGCATAAACATAGGCAATGCCAAAGTTTCTAAAAGAAGCAGAAGTTGAATAGATCGAATAAGCCAGACCGCGTTTTTCTCTCACTTCTTGAAACAAACGGGAGCTCATGCTGCCGCCCAGGATACTGTCCAAAACAGCGTAGGGATAGAAATCTTCATCTGTTTGGGCTAAGCCTTTAACACCTAAGCAAAGATGGACCTGCTCGGTTTTTTTATGTTTTAAAGTCATGGTGCCTTCAATTTTTGGGGCGGGCGGCAGGTGGATTTTATGTTTAGACTTCCAGTCGCCAAGGTGGTCAGCAATTCTTTTATCAATGTCCTTGGGCAGGTCTCCAGCCAGTGAAACAATCGTATTTTTGGGAGAATACCAGGTGTTTATATAGTTTAAGATGTCATCCTTTTTAAAAGACTTAACAGTTTTACTTGTGCCCAAAGTAGATTTGCCGGCCGGATGGCCCTGGAGGATTTTCTGGGCAAAGAGATCATGAATCAACTCATCCGGGGTATCCTCATACATTTTAATCTCTTCAAGGATTACGCCTTTTTCTAATTCTGTTTCTTTAGGGTTAAACAAAGAGTTGAGGTAAATATCGCAGAGCACATCAATAGCTGTATCAAGATGTTTATCAAGCACAACCGCGTAATACATGGTTTGTTCTTTGGCTGTGTAGGCGTTCATCTTGCCGCCGACCGCGTCCAAGGCATGGGCGATTTCGTAAGCGGACCTTTTTGAGGTGCCTTTAAACAGCATGTGTTCAATTAGATGTGAGATGCCGCTTTCTGCCGCCGTTTCATTAACTGGTCCTGCTCCAACCATGATGCCCATGGCAATAGAGCGAAGCGAGGGAATTTCCTCGGTCACTACCCTAAGTCCATTGGGCAATATTTTTTTCTTTGAATTGGGGATTTGCATGGTTATTTAATTATACAGATTATTTCTCTTGATGTATGCCTCAATAGATTTTGGCAGCAGGCTTTTGGCGGATTTGCCTGATTTTAGTTTTTCTCTGATGTCGGATGATGAAATGTTTTCCCTTAATTCCATCAAATGTATTTTGTCCACTTGTTTCTGCAGAGGAGGGAACTTGACCAGGCGCTTAAATGTCCTAATTTTAGTGCCTGGCCTTGTGCCGACGATAAATTCGCAAAGCTTAAATAATTCGAGGGGTTTTTTCCATTCAAGAATTTCGTTGATCGAATCAAGCCCCATGACGTAAAAGAGCTTGGCGTTCTTATATTTTTTCTTCAATTCATTAAAAGTGTCCACAGCATAACAAATGCCTTTTCGATTAAGTTCTATTCTGGAGATAGAATATTTTGCTTGGCCTTTGATGGCTGATTTTACCATCTTAAAACGATGTTCTTTATCTGTTACTTCGCCTGGTTTTTTGTGCGGTGGCGTGCCGGAAGGGATAAAAATAACTTCATCCAGCGCAAATTCATTCAGGGCTTTTTTAGCTAAAGCAAGATGGCCGTTGTGAATGGGGTCAAATGTGCCCCCCATAATGCCCAGGCGTTTCATGATAAATAGTATAGCACAAATTTTGTCCAGGACTGAAATTTGCGCAAGATATAAGCGAATAAATGAGGTAAGGAGTGATAAAAATGGCTAATACTATTGTAGGTGTTCCATGGCGAGCTGCTGGCAGACAAGCGAAGGTAGTTTCTCCTGGCTGGCTGCAGGCTGCTAAGGCTTTTAAGGGGACTCCAACTGCTGTAATAATTTCTGGTCTAGCTAAAAACATCCAAACCGGCCTAAAAATTAATGTTTTGCTTGCAGGTGAGCCGGTAGGTAGAATTAACGAAGGCCTTGTGGCAAGATTAGGCACTATCTCAAGAAAAGACGCCTATCAAGCTCTTTTGGAGATTGCTGAGGGTGGGGTTCAAAAACAGGAAATTGCTTTGTCGCTTGAAGATACTGTTGTTTTGATGAAAAAGAAGATTTCATTTGATCTTGAATTATTATCACAAATTCATCAAACGAAAGAAACCTGCAGGGGATTATCATTGATCGGTGCGCCTGTAGTAGTTGATGGCAATGTGTCATTGCACGTTCTTTCTGCTGTCCGAATCGTTACAATTATGGATGATTTAAGGGAAAACCTTGGCAGCAAAAGTTTATCTGCTGTTCTTTCGGAATGGGTACGGGAGGGCTGGGAAGTGTTGTATGGTAAAGAAACAAGAGAATATACGCTTGGCGAAATTGTTGAAGCTTTGGTTTAAACTCTGATTTGCCCGTTGCCTGCGATCAGATATTTATATGATGTCAATTCTGCCAGACCCATTGGTCCTCTGGCATGCAGTTTTTGGGTAGAAATACCGATTTCCGCCCCAAAACCAAACTCAAAGCCGTCAGTAAAACGGGTTGAAGCATTGACGTAAACAGCAGCAGCATCAATTTCGTCTTGAAATTTCTTAGCTGCTTTTTTATCTTTAGTCATAATAGTTTCGGAGTGTAATGTCCCATATCGATTGATATGCTGAATTGCTTCATCAACGCCAGCAACTACTTTAATGGCTAGGATTAGCCCAAGAAATTCAGTGCGCCAGTCTTCATCCGAAGCAGCCTTAATACCCGGTAGAATTTTAAGTGTTTTCCGGCAACCCCGAAGTTCAACTTGGGCTTCATCAAATTTCTTTTTAACCATTGGCAGAAAATCTGCAGCAATATCCTCATCAACTAGCAAAGTTTCAATAGCATTGCAGACCGAAGGCCGGCTAACTTTAGCGTTAAAAACTATTTCAACGGCTTTTTTAAGGTCTGCGGTCTTTTCCACGTAAGCATGGCAATTACCTTCACCTGTTTCAATGGTGGGGACCTGGGATTTTTGCACCACAGTTTGGATCAAGCCCCTGCCGCCGCGAGGGATGAGCACGCTAACGTATTCGCGGGCCTTCATTAGTTCTTCAGCAGTTGCCCTGTTGGTATCATGAATTAACTGGATGCTCCCTTGGGGAATTCCTGCTAAGTAAGCTGAATCAGCAATAGTTTTAGCAATTTCAATGTTTGTCTGAATAGCGTCAGATCCACCTCGAAGAATCACGGCATTACCTGATTTTAAACAAAGTGCTGCGGAATCAACTGTGACATTTGGACGAGCTTCGTAGATTATGCCGATTACTCCAAGGGGAACTCGAACTTTTTTGATTTTTAATCCATTTGGCCTTTTCCATTCAGATAGTACTTCGCCAATGGGGTCGGGGAGCGATTTAACAACATTTAACCCCTCAATCATGCCATTGATTCTTTTACCGTCAATAGATAGGCGATCAAGCAGGGCTTTGGATAATCCCTTTTTATCGCCAGCTTGGAGGTCAATTGAATTAGCATCAATGATGGCTTTGGCATTTTTGTCTAAGGCGTCAGCCATACGAGCCAAGGCTTCATTTTTAATTTTAGTTGATGTAAGAGCTAATTTTTGCGAAGCTTCTTTGGCAGCTTTACCTTTTTGAGTAACCTCTGAGGTGTTCATGGTGAACTTATTATAGCACTTACGATTTTTGAGAAAAAGTGAAATTTCCTGAAAAAAGTTGACAATATATATATGTAAGGGAGCCATACTTTTATAGAGTCTGCGCGCCTCGAGCGACGCCGCAATAGTGAAATTTCTCTAAAATTATGAAGATATATATCTGTGAATTAGTTTGTAAAAAGGCGTTTCAATGGGATTATTAAGTAGAATATTACCAAAAACTATTCCAACAAGAACACTGCGAGACTATATGATGTACTCTGCCGCAGCTATGGCAAGAAGACATGCTAGGCCTATTGTCTCTGGTTTTCCTGTTGGTTTGGCGGCAATCGTGGTTGATGCTAGAAGCAGACAAAGATATTTCGTATCGTATAATGTTGAGTCAAGAAGTAAATCTGGGGCGCCAGATTCTGTTCATGCAGAAGAAGGTTTAGTGGCACGTTTAAGGAAAGAAGAAATAAAAGGTGTAGAATATGAAGAAAAAATTTGGCGCATTTTAGTGCTTGGCGGGCTAAAAGGCCAGGCGCCTGTAGTAATACCTCCTTGTGGAAATTGTCGTGACGTTTTACTTTCCCACGCAGTCAGGGATGCTGAAGTTTTTGTTTTAAATGAATCAGGAAAGGGGATTTGGTTCCCATTAACTGCTTTTTTGCCGGATGTGTATGATAAGGAGGCTTTAGTTGCATCCTTGAAACCAAGAGATCCTGTTTTGCAGATGTATACTCTGGTGCGCCGGCTAATAGAAGGGAAAAAGAAAGAGGCGCCCTTTGATCCTTTTTCCAAAGGTCCACGAGCAACAGTAATGTTAGATGAAGATGGGGCAGTGATTGGGGCATCTACGATAGGCGATGCAGCTTTTCATTTCACAGAGTCTGGAGAGGTTGCTGGGGGGATGAAAGATGCCTTTCGGCACAGAAAAGTTAGATTTGTTATGTTCAGTCATAACTTGCAGGTTGATGGACCAGTTTATCCTAGTGGGAGAGAGCTGCAAAAAATGTATCAACTTTCTCAGTTTAGTGATGGAGGTCTTACTATTATATCTGCTTCACCAAATGGAAAACTCTGGTTTGCGCAAATAGACAAGCTTTTACCTTATGCTTTTGGGCCAAAAGAATTGGGGATAGATGTAAGAGATTATTTATAGGATGACGAGGTCATCCCGATGGATAGCTTCGCCCACGCCTTTTTTGCCCAGGGCATTTTTTAATTCTTCGCTGGACATGGCAATTAAACCACGGGCAATTTCCTTGTTGCTTTCGTCAGTTATTGAAACCAAAGCTCCAGCAGAAAACTTACCATTGAATGACTTAATTCCAACAGGCAGCAGACTGGTGTTTTTCTTGATTAAGGCAACTTCCGCGCCAGAATCAACAACCAATGTGCCTTCGGTTTTTAAACCATGAGCCAGCCAGCGCTTGCGGCTTTCCGGCTTTGACGTTTTTGGAATAAAGAGAGTACCGGCTTTTTCTCCTGCAACAACCTTTTTAATTAACCCGTCTT
>JAHIUL010000179.1 GCA_018817195.1 Candidatus Margulisiibacteriota bacterium | reverse complement strand
TAACAACTACAATTGCTGCTTTTATCCCGATCCTTTTAATGGGCGGCATATTTGGCGAATGGATCAGGGCCATTCCAATTGTGGTAACTGTTATTCTTACGGCTTCTTTATTTGAATCTGCCTTTATCCTGCCCTCGCACATGGCCATGACAAAAATAAAGGCCAAATCAAAACCCGGGTTCCTGATCTTTTTAGAAAATATTTACCGCCGTAATCTCTTAAGGGTTTTGCGGCGTAAATACCGCGTGATACTGTTTTTTATCATACTTTTTATCTTTTCAGTCAGCGTAGTCCTGCCTATGCTGGGGTTTGAACTTTTCCCAGAAGCTGACAACGATGTATTAATGGTCAAGATGGAAACGCCTAAAGGCACGCCAATTTACGAAACAGAACGGCGCGTGGCCAAGCTGGAAAAGATTATTGAAGAAACAGTGCCTCCAGAAATTTTAACCAGTTATGTTACAACAATCGGAGAAAAAGGCACAGAAATGTGGGAATCAACCACAGCAGTCAGCCAGAGCTACTTAGCCAGGGTTGTTATTAACTTTACGCCGCACCAAAAACGCAAGATCACTGTTTTTGACATGAAAGATGCTTTAAATAAAAACTTTGCCGGGATTAAGGATGGAAACTTTACAGAACTTGATATTATTTTGGCTGCCGGCGGCCCGCCGGTCGGCAAAGACATTGATATAACATTTATTGGCAATGATGACAAACTCAGGGGACAGTTAGCTGATGAAATGTTTAATTTTATTAGCACCAATGAAGCTGTTTATGATATTAGCCGCAATGATGAAAAAGACCTTAATGAATTAAATATAACACTCAATCACGACCTTATGGCAGAACTTGGCATTACGGCCACGGACGTTGCCATGGTAATCCGCGCGGCAGTTGACGGCAACGTTATAACTTCTATTAGAAAAGAAGGGGAAGAAATAGATTACCGCGTCAAAGTTTCAGATAAATTTAAAGCTAACCCAAATAATATCCGCAACCTTACCATTCCTAACCGCATGGGCAAATTAATCAGGCTGGGTAGTTTTATCCGCTTTGATAATAAAGACTCAGTTTTAGGCTACTGGCACCGTGAAGGCGACAGGGCTGTTTCAGTACGCGCTGAAGTTGATAATAAAGAATTAAACGCAGGCAAATACAATAAACTATTAAAACAAAAATTTGCCCCTTTAGTTGAAAAATACCCTGATTTTCGGGTTGAATTCGGCGGCCTGGAACAAAGCACCAACGAATCATTAACTGATTTCTTTAATGCTCTGGTTATTGCGGTTGTTGTAATTTATATAATCCTGGTTGTTCTGTTTAACTCGTTTACCCAGCCGCTGATCGTAATGCTGGCTATTCCTTTTGGTCTGATTGGCGTGATTTTTGCTTTTGCCATCCACTGGCAAACCTTAACCTTTATGGGATTAATCGGAATCCTTGGCCTGTCCGGTGTTGTAGTAAATAATTCGCTGGTCATGCTTAAGTTCTTAAATACCAGACAGGAACACGAGTGCAGAAACGGCCAGATGCTGAAACTGGAACATGTGGCTGACGCTGCCATGCTGCGTTTTCGGCCAATTGTGCTGACAACTATTACTACAGTAGCTGGATTACTGCCATCCCTTATGGTTTTATCGGAGGTAAAATCCCAATGCTTTTCCCCCTTCTCTTGGCAATTGCCTGGGGCTTAATCTTTTCCACCTTTATCACGCTCTTTTTGATCCCGGCCATCTATCTGGTGGAAAGGGATTTCAGCTGCTGGTTTTTCTCAAAGTTTAGGCGCCATCACCAATAACTTTAACTACTATTCTCTTGCGGCGCTGGCCGTCAAATTCCCCGTAGAATACCTGCTGCCAGGGACCAAAATCAAGCTCTCCGGCGGTGATGGGAATGATGACTTCATGATGAAACAAGATAGATTTTAGGTGAGCGTCGCCGTTGTCCTCGCCTGTCTGGTGATGATGGTAATTAGGGTTAAATGGAGCTAAACGCTCAGCCCATTCCAAAAAGTCCCGCTTAATGCCTGGCTCCTCATCATTAACAAAAATTGAAGCCGTAATATGCATAGCAGAAACTAAAACCATGCCCTCGGCTACTTTTGACTTACTCACAATCTCCTGCACCTGGTGAGTGATGTTCACAATTTCCTTCTGTTTTTTAGTGTTCATCCAAAGGTAATCAGTGTAAGTTTTCATGTTTTTCCTCCCTCTAACATAAAAATTATAACTTTTGAGAACATCTAAAACAAGCTAAAAAAATGAAATTAAACTAATTCTCTAATGAGATTTAAACATGAGAATTATTAGAACAAGAGGTCAGTTTAGCCAAGGTTTATAAAGAGAGCGGGGCTACTGGCTGAAGCCAATAGAATATGGGACAAATTTGGGTTGCCTCAAAAAGTAACTTTTA